>JANYFO010000440.1 GCA_025362635.1 Gemmatimonadaceae bacterium
GCGTGCGCGAGGATCTACCGAGAATGCAATGGACAACGAGTCAGCCGCCCACACCCAGCGCGTGGCGAGTTGTGGACGAAAGTGTTGATCGCCGACGGTTTCAATCGGCGACATCGGCTCAGCCAACGCATCGAATATCAAATCGACGGCCTGCTTGCCTTGCGTCGTGCTTACCAGCGGCGGAATAAGCGCGTCTGCATCCGCGGGTGTCGAGATCGTCAGGACGGCCGCATGATCACTGTTCTTCGCGCCCGAGTGCTCGTTTGCGCATGCGCAAGCGCCCACGCACGTAACGATTTGGGCCAGATGACGCAGGGAATTCGTGATGTTCATGCGGGTTTTGCGTCGACAGACGGAGGGGGAAACCAGTGCATCGGCACAAGGAGCATTGGAACCCCTTCCAACCGTCACGCCGCTGGCATCAATGAGCCTTTCGTTACAAGAGGTGTCGGCATACAAACGAGTTCGCTTTAGTGTTTTCGTAGCAAGTGAGCTCGTTGCGTGATCCGGCGGAGCAGCCGGAGTCGAGGCAATGACGCCTCGACAACACCCATTCCAAGGATGGATATGAGCAAAGGACAACGTTTCATGCAGAGTTTCACTGGCAGAACTCGTGCACTTCGCGCAGCTCACTCGCTGATGGGCGCCTGCGCCATCGCGTTAATTGCAGCCTGCTCGGAGCCCGTCACAGCGCCAGTCGCAGGTACTCCAAGCCAGGCAGCACGGCGCGGTCTCGTCGGCGGGGTCACCGGTTCGGTGACGAACGTGATGGGACTGCTTCGTACCACGCCGGTTGTCTCACCAATTTCGCGTTCGCAGACCTTCGGTCGCGCAGGCGGAAAGCTGAGCATTCCGGAGGTGGGCTTTTCGCTCAAGGTGCCAGCGAATGCGATTCCGGGCGATATGCTCACGATCACTGTGAGCGTGATTCCTGGAAAAATGATTGCCTATAACTTCGAGCCGCATGGCACGCAGTTTCTCGTACCGCTCACGTTCTCGCAGGAATTGGGCGGCACGGGCTGGCTGACCAATCTGCTGCGGCCGCAACTATCAGGCGGCTATTTTAAAGCTGATTCGCAGTTGAATCAGACAAACGGAACTGCGCTCATTAACGAGTCATTCAGTGCCGTGATCAACAACAATTCTGTGTCGTTCGATATTACGCACTTCTCGGGCTATATGGTCTCGAGCGGACGCAGCGACTCCGATTCGTCGATGCAATGAGCGCACAGATGCTGAACGCCTACAGTATTGTCGTGGGCTAGCGGTCACCCAAGCTGGAAAAGAAGCACAGCGGCGTTCGAGGTAGCGATGAGCTACGTCGAACGCCGCTGTGCGTTGCACGCGATTCCGCCAGACACTGTCGCGTCCTAAATGTTCGTCTCGGCTGCGCAACGCGTGTCGTACAGCAATGCGCCGAGCGCCGTACCGAAGCCCGCGTTCTCCGGCAAAATGAGCTGCATGCCGTAATAATCGCCGACGAGATCGAGTGTTTTGCGAAAGCTGGCCATGTCGGTCATGTGACCGATCACCACGACACGCTCTACACGTTCGGCGCGCGCCGCATTGATGGCGGTGATCGCAATGACCTGTCCAACGAGCGTCATCAGCGCCGCCGCAAGATCTTCACGACTGGCCGAATGCCCTTCGCGCGCGAGCTTGCCAAAGTTCACTGCCGTTGCATCAGGCGGGAGATTGCCGATGGGTCCCGAGATCACATCACGCAAACTTAAATCTGCGCCATTACGATTCCCGCGTTGCGCGAGCGCGTCAATTTCGAGCGCATCGGCGGTATGCAACAGCAGTCGCCCGAGCCCCAGTAGTGTCCCGCCGCCAACACCAGTACCGGTGATGTGCGCGTATTTCGTGCCGCGTGCCGTGATGATGGCCGTACCGGAGCCCGCACTCACCACGAGGATCGGTTCTTCTGGGTCATCCCCACCGGACAACGCCTGGCCACCGCGACCGATGGCGGTAATTTCATCGACGCCAGACAATGGCAGCGTACCGATGCGTGACGGCAATGCACGATGACGACCACCGGTCACGGCCAGCTGCGTCAGCGAGGGAAAATCAATTCCACCGGCTTCGAGGATATGGCGGACCACAAGCTCGTCGGGCGGTCCGTCCGATGGTTGTGTCCAATGGCGGATGTTGCCATTGATCGACGCGACTGCGTCGGTGTTACTGATACCGAAATCGATTGCGGCGTGCATGTCTCTGGGATGGGGATCAGCCTAGAGACACAATACTCGGCCCTGGCTGCGTTTCGCGCCACTGGCACCAACGCGAAAATGCCCCGCTCGCGAAGTTGCGAGCAGGGCATTTACTACCTCGTGCGTGGTTAATACCGAGGGAATGGCGACCGACCGCCGGGTGCGCCGATACCGCCAATGATGCCGCCAATAATGCCACCGATACCGCCCATGCCGCCGCTATTGCGACCACGAGGCGCGCCACGCGGCTCACAGTGATCTTCGCCAGCGCCCCCACCGCGAATAATCACTGTTGGTCCGCGACCGTAATCGCCACGCCCGCGCCCGCGATTGCCTTCGTCCCAAACGCCGCCGCCAGAACCGGGGAGCGGTGCCGGCGCGACCGACGGACCATGCTCCGGCGCTGCCGCAACTGGCTCAGAAATGGGCTCTGGTGCTGGCGCGGACTGCGTAACCGCCACAGCAAAGCGCGGTGCAAGCGCCTCAGCTGGCGCGTCCGCAACGGCGACTTCTTGCGTAATCTTGGATGGCGATATGACCGGCGCGCGCTTACGAACGCGAATGGATGCGCGCGCTCCCGGCGACGTGCCGCTCGGACCGCCGTTGTCAAACTGCTCCAGCGCACTGACCACGCCTGAACGCTGCTGGCGAACGGCGGAGGCAAGTTGGAGATCGCGATCGAGGTCGGCCGTCATACCTTCACCCGGCGATCGCGCACTCTTCCCGCAGGCGACCAGCAACGCCGAGCAAAAAAACGCGGCGACGGTAGACAGCAGCGTGAATCTGCGCACGTACTCCTCCTAGCCCGCTCGGGCCGCTATTACAAAGGCAGTCGGCGCGTTTGCCGAAATTCGGAGCGCGCTTTGACGAGCAGCGCGCCAACAAAAAGCAATAGTGGCAATTGACGCGCCACAAGGTGTACTGCACGTCGTCGTCGTAAACGTTAAGTCAGCTACGCACATCGTCTCAAATAGAGGACGCGCCGTTGTCTCTCAAAGATGACACACAAGGTTTCTTCTGCCCGAGGTGCGCATGAACAAACTTTTTCGCATTCGCTCGTCCGTGCTCATTTTCCCGATGCTTGCGCTGAGCATCGTGTCGGGGTGTCGGCCGGCGGACTCCAGCCCGATCACGATCACTGAAAGACGCGCGATTGCGGCCAAATTGGAGCAGTTGGTCACAGAGGCCTACGATTTTTCGAAACCTGACGTTGGGAAACGATTGCTTGCGCTCTATGCGGACAGCGGTCGCGTGATTTCTGCTGCCGGTGGGCGCGTCACAACCACACATGACGAATTGCAGGCCGAAATTTTTCGATTCTGGGGACGCGTTGGCCGGAACATGCGTCAACCACGATTTATCTTGGGCTCCAATTACGTGGACATCGTCACACGCGATGCAGCGGTGATGACATTTACCTACAGCATTCCGCACATCACACCACAGGGTACCGCGCACACGGTCGGTGGTGCATGGACAACGTTTTGGCGACGGAACGGCGGGCGATGGATGATTGTGCAAGAACATTTAAGCGACACCCCGGAGTCGACGGCGGCGGGACCGAGCGTGTGAACGATGCGAAATCGAGCGCGTCGAACGCGTACGACCTAGCTAATATCTATGATGACATACGCTCAAATTCGGTTAACCGCCGTAGTCTGCACCCTCGGCTTTGCCTCGTCGCTTGACGCGCAACCGCGCACCGCATTCCCGGCACAGCGCGGCGTGGCGCTGACAGAGTTTCCACGGCTCATTAAGCTGGCCAACAACGTGTATGGGTATGAGGAAATTCGTGCGCCTGGATTCACCACGGTGTCACTCGTGGTGATCGGGTCGAACGGCATTCTGATTGCCGACGGACAAGGAAGCGTGCAGGCCACGCAAACCATGGTGACCAAGATTCATGAGCTAAGCCCGCTCCCAATTCGTTGGTACGTAGTGGGCTCCGATCACGGCGATCATACGGCCGGCAATTCGGTGTTGCCCTCGAACATCACGTATATCGTGTCGCCCGCGTCAAAATTACAACTAGAAAAAGATGCAAAAGGCGCGACGCCGCCGCGCGTTGTCGCCGTGCCCCCCGTGGCCATGTCCAATGACACGGAAGTCATCGACGTTGGTGGCACCACGGTGCGCGTACTCAATCTTGGCCGTGCCCACACCGGTGGCGACATCATGGTGCAACTGCCAAAAGAAAAGATTCTCTTTATGAGTGAAGTATTTTTAAACCGCGTCTTTCCGGCCATGCGTTCTGCATATCCAACAGAATGGGTACACACGATTGATAACGCCTTGGCGCTTCCGATTGATCGCTACGTGCCGGGACACGGTTTCATTGAAGCACCCAAAGCCTCACGCGAGGAGCTCATTGTGTTTAGGGGCGCACTGGTTGCGGTGATTAAAGAAGTGACGCGGCTGCATACGCTTGGCATTTCAGTAGAGGACGCAGTGAAGCAAGCCGATTGGGGCGCATATAAAGAATGGTTTCTCGCCGATCAGCAGGCCGCTGTTGCCGTGCATAAAGTGTACGAGGAGCTGGATGGAAAGTTGAAAAAGGGTATGTAACGGCAACGCGCGTGAACGAGCGAGACTGGTGGATTCAGGACATTACAAGCTCTCACACCACACCTTATGAGCACTGTCAAAAACCTGCTGAGCATCCTCGAGCTGGAACCGCTTGAGGTCAACATTTACCGCGGACAGAACCGTGACATCGGAACTGGGCGCGTCTTTGGCGGACAAGTGTTTGCGCAGGCGTTGGTTGCCGCACGACGAACGGTCGACGCGGCGCGTGAGGCGCACTCGGTACACGGCTATTTTTTGCGCGCTGGAGATTTGGGGACGCCGATTGTGTTTTTTGTGGATCGACCACGTGACGGTGGCAGTTTTACTAGTCGTCGCGTGACCGCGATACAGCACGGCGAAGCGATCTTTCACCTATCGGCGTCGTTTCACGTACACGAGAACGGTCCTGAACATCAGGCGGTGATGCCCGACGTGCCAACTCCCGAATCACTGGCGCCAGAGCTTGACCAAATTCGAGAACGCGCGGCCAATCTGCCAGACGGACTGCGCGAAGTGCTGACGCAGGATCGGCCGATCGATTTTCGCCCGGTTGTGCCCGCTGCGTGGACGAAGGGTGACGACGATGCGCCAACACGGCACATGTGGTTTCGCACCATTGCGCCGTTACCGGATGAACCCATCGTGCATCAAGCGGTGCTCGCCTACGCTTCCGACTACGGTCTGCTCCCCACGGCGCTCATGCCGCACGACATGGCCTACCATGATCCGCGGATGCAAATCGCCTCGCTTGATCACACGCTGTGGATGCATCGTCCGTTTCGCGCGGATGATTGGTTGTTGTACTCGATCGACAGTCCGTCGCTAGCCGGTTCGCGGGGATTTGTGCGCGGACAAGTGTTTACCCGCGATGGTCGATTGGTCGCGTCGGTGGCGCAAGAAGGTTTATTACGCTTTCGCGAAGGGAAAACGTTATGAGCCATTCTACGTTTGGGTTGATTGGATGGATCTTGTTCACATCCTTGGCGTCCATCAGTGGTGCCGTGACAGCCAAGCACGCCCAAACATTCTACGCGTCACTTGATAAACCACGATGGGCGCCACCGGCGTGGCTTTTTGGGCCCGCATGGGGCGTCTTATATCTGTGCATGTCCGTCGCGGCATGGCGTATTTGGCGCGAGTACGGATTTGGCGCCGCGCGCGCAGCGCTCATTCTCTACGCGGCACATTTGATCTTCAATACGTCGTGGAGCTACTTCTTTTTTGTGCGACGGAGCGGCTTGTACTCCACCGTAGACGCCGCGCTGTTATCGGCCTCCGTGTACGCCACCGGCATTGTGTTTTGGCAATACGATCACCTGTCGGGATTGTTGTTTATACCGTACAGCATGTGGGTGACGTTTGCGATGGCATTGACGGTGTCTGTGTGGCGGAGAAACCCGGAACTGCTAGGGAGTAGGGAGTAGGGAGTAAGGAGTAGCCAGGCACAAGAATAGGCAGCACGTACACACCGTGTTTGTGTGCAGGTGCTGCCTCTTCTCATGTCGGTATTTCTGGTGTAGCCGAATTGTGTAACTACTTGGGCGCTGGCACCAACATCGTCACACTGTACCGCGAGAGCGAGAGCGCCATCGCGCGCGCTTTTCCGATGAACGTATTCGCTTCGGCCATGGCCGTTGGTAGTGCAGCCTTTACCTCTCTCACCTGCTTCAGCACCATCGCGCTTGGCGTTTCCCACGTTCCCATGATGCCGCTTTTCACCGTGCCAACGCGCGCCAACACGTTACTGTTGTCGCCGGCGGCACCACCTCGTCCGCCGCCGCCACCTGCAGCGAGTCCGGCGCCACCACCCGTTGGTACGCCAAACTTTGTGCGCACGCTGTCAAAATCTTTGCGGAAGGCAGCGAACTGTGACTTCACGCTGTCTGGTGCGGAGGTCGAGTCGAGTTTCGCCGCGGCCTTCGTGACTTCAGCATACAAGGCGTTCAGCATGCCCGCGGTTTCGGTGCCACGCTTTTGCAAAGTGTGCAAGTCCATGAGCACCGCGTTGTAGCGCACGCGTGCGCCACCCGACAGTTGCACTACGGGATCCATCACGATCTTCAGAGACTTGGTGTCGACCGTCTTTCCGTCAATCATCAGCGCGACGTTATATGTGCCGGGCACGACAAACGGGCCGACGTTCGTAGCGGCGGCGCCACCGCGACCACCGCCAACGGCTGGCGCAGCCCCCTCTGGCGCGCAAGGATTCTCGGGCAGATATCCAATCGGTGGTAACGGCATCGGTACGTCTGGAATTGGGCCTCGACTCGCCGCACCACCACCACCACCCCGACCGCCCGCAGCGGCTGGTGCACCATCAATGGACGGCACCGGATCAACACGTTGATCCCAACATACCGTTTGAATGCCAGCCACGTTACGCGTTGCCGGAATTGCGAGATCGCGCACGCGCGCTCCGCTCGCATCAGTGATGCGTAACGTTGGCTTCGTGACTGACGATTTAAAATGCAGTTGAATCACCGCATCCGTTGGCGGGTTTTCGCCGGTAAAATACTGATGACCCCAAAACTCATCATTGCGATCGTCCTTCGCTTTCCATTGCAACGCCATACTCGGCGTAAACAACGCGGCCTCAGTCTTTACCGACGTCGCATACTCTTGGATGGGCTCGAGATGATCGAGAATCCAGAGCGCGCGTCCATGCGTCGCCACGAGCAACGCATTATCGCGCGGATGAATGGTGAGCTCATCGACGCGAACAGTTGGAAAATTTGCTTTCAACCGACGCCAACTTTCGCCACGATCAATCGTCAGAAAGATGCCGGTCTCCGTACCGATGTATAGCACATCTGGATTGCGCGTATCTTCAGTGAGCGTACGCACATTTTCGCCGCGCAAATTGCTATTGAGTGAGCGAAAGGTTGCGCCGAAATCACGGCTGACCCACATGTACGATGCAAAATCGTTCTGCCGATGATTGTCAACGGTGATATACACGGTGCCCGCATCAAAACGCGATGGTACGACCTTGGAGACAAACGCATACCCCGACGGGAATCCAGGCAAATGCGATGTAATATTCTGCCACGTTTTGCCGCCATCTTTCGATACGCTCACCGTACCATCGTCCGTGCCCGTGTAATACACGCCCGCTTGTTTGGGCGACTCACCCGCCGCCACAATTGCCGGCCACGACGACACCCCATCATTACGCGAGAAGGCGATGTCGCTACCTTTCACGCCCATCGTCACGATATCGTTGCGGTTTTCGTTTTTGGTGAGATCAGGACTGAGTGCCGTCCACGAATCACCGCGATCCGTCGACTTAAACAAACGGTTTGCCGCGGCGAGTAATGTGCCCGGATCGTTTGGCGATAACAGAAGCGGCGTATCCCAGTGAAAACGATATGTTTCGCCCGCCGTTGCATTGACGACATTGGTGGTGGTGGGTCGAATGCTCTTTGATTCACCCGTCACTTTGTTGCGACGAATCATGTTGCCGTCTTGCGACTCGGTATAGATAATGCGCGAATCCTTCAAATCTGGAATGGCGACGAAACCATCGCCGCCCTGAATCTGAAACCAATCGTAGTTGAAAATGCCACGACCCATGCGCGATGCGCTCGGTCCGCACCAGTCGTAGTTGTCCTGCATACCGCCACAGACGTTATACGGAAATTCCATATCGTAGGCGACATGATAAAACAGACCGACGGGCAAGTTCGGGATGAACATCCACGTCTTGCTCATGTCGTACGACACCGACACACCACCATCATCGCCAATGATGAGATGATCGGGGTTGTTGGGATCAATCCAAATAGCGTGTACGTCGTCGTGCGCGACCAGTGTTGCCGACGTTTCAAATGTTTTGCCACCGTCGATGGTCATCTGCATTTTCACGCCACCCATATACACCCGCTCTGGGTTGGTCGGATCGATATGCACCTGACTGAAGTACAGCGGCCGTGGATTCACCGCACTGACTTTCGTCCACGTTTGGCCGCCATCATTCGAGCGATAGAGTCCAGTCGTGCCGGTGTTGGCTGCGACCGCGGCGCCACCACGTCCACCCACCCCGCCGCGTCCACCGGCACGTCCACCGGCCGTCGCAGAATCCGGTGCGCTTTCTTCGCCCGCTGCCCCGCCACGACCAACGACTGTCGCACCTTCGATCGATGCGTACACGATCTTTGGGTCTTTCCGATAAATGTCAACGGCAATGCGACCCAGTGCACCTTCAGGGAAACCGTGGCCTGCAAGGCGTGTCCAGTTGTCGCCTCCATCGGTAGAACGCCACAGTCCACTGCCCGGTCCACCACCATTGACACAACAGGTCGTGCGTCGACGTTGATACATAGACGCATACAACAGCTTCGGATCACTCGCCGACATCGCGAGGTCGTTCGCGCCTGTTTCGTCGTCGACTTTGAGCACCTGCTTCCACGTGCGACCCGCATCTGTTGTTTTATATACGCCGCGATCACCACCAGGACCAAACAACGAACCCGTTGCTGCGACAAGCACAATGTTATTGTCGGTCGGGTCGATCACAATGCGATTGATATGCTTTGATGTCGTAAGCCCCATTAATTGAAACGTCGTGCCACCATCGGTGGATTTGTAGACGCCACCACCCCACGATATACTCTGTCGATTGTTCGATTCGCCCGCACCGACCCACACGAGATTCGGGTCCTTTTGCGAGACGGTCACATCACCAACCGAAATGAGACCTTGGTCTTGAAATATTGGCGTAAAGAGGGCGCCATTGCTGGTGGTCTTCCACACGCCACCGTGCGCACTGCCCACATAGTAAATCGACGGATTGGCCTCATACACCGCGAGATCGGCGATACGACCCGACATGGTGGCCGGTCCAATCGAACGAAAGTGGAGTCGCTCAAACTCTTGCGCGACAGGTATCGCAACGGAGGATGCAAGTGGTTGAGCGAAAAGTTGCGGACCGCTAATGCTCGCCAACAGTGCGGCGCTTGCCGCAATGCGGACCAAGTCTGTCGTCATCGTGCCTCCAAGGCGCGAAGTGGGTGTCTGTCGAAACTACGCGCCGTTTCCTACCTTCGCTGTTCCGCACATGCCACGTCCCTCAAGCCGCCATTCGATGTCGCCACTATTGACTCCTCGCCGCGTCGTTATCGGCGCAAACGCGCATGCGGATCTCGCAACCGCGTTGCGCGCGGCGCGCCCAGATCTCGAGCTCCGCGGATCGAAATTTACCGACGTCACGCTCGACGACCTCATTTGGGGCGATACATACCTCGGCTTCAAACGTCCACTGGTGCCAACCATGGGCAACATTCGATGGGTGCATTCCACCGGCGCCGGCGTCGACGCGTGGTTCTCCCCTCACCCGCTACCGCGCGACATTGTACTCACGCGATCATCGGAGTCATTCGGGCCAATGATCGCCGAATGGGCCTTGGCCCGTGCTCTGGCAATTTCGCAGCAACTCTTGGATTTAGCATTGTGTCAACAGGAGCGGCGATGGGAACCGCGTGACATTGCAATGTTGCGCGGTACAAAAGCCGTCGTTGTCGGTACGGGCGATGTCGGTGCCCACGTCGGTCGACTCTTCGCCGCGCTCGGCTGCCATGTGCTTGGTGTGTCGCGTTCGGGTACCGGCGATCCCGCTGTTTTTGCGTCGGTGGTACCCGTGTCCGAATTATCGCGTGTGGTCGTTGATGCGCACTGGTTGCTCCTCATGTTACCCCTCACGTCCGCAACGCGTGGCCTTATCTCGCGGAACGTTCTCGCCGAGTGCCGCGGTGCGGTGCTGTTTAATGCCGGACGCGGCGCCGTGGTTGACGAAGCGGCAATTCCCGACGCGCTCGCGATGGGATGGCTGTCAGGCGCTGCGCTCGATGTGTTTGAGACGGAGCCATTACCTGATGCCTCACCACTCTGGACCAATCCGCGCGTGATCGTCTCACCGCACATCTCGGGGCTCACAACCATCGATGGTGCCGTAGCAGGATTTGTAGAATGCCTCACGGCGTTCGAGCGTGGGGAGTCGCCCAGATGGATTGTCGATCGAGACCAGCAGTATTGAAATCAGATCAGCCTATCCACGCCAACATTCCGCAGCCGCTCGCATACGCCGTTATTTCAAAAAGCGTGCTCGCTCATCCGCATTCGGCAGCAAGCACGCCGGAGCCGCGATGGAAAGACGCCGTTTCGCGATCATGTTGTACACCCCGTCGCGAAGAACGCCTGGCACGAAGCGACCAATAACGGCCAGCACGCGCCACACGCCACCAAGGTGTGCTGCAACTGAGAGCGCCGCGTCCGAACGCACACGCACGCGGGACGCACCAGCAGCATGTGGTTCGAACCACACCACTGAGTCGATGCCGACGAGTTCCGGGTGATGCGCCAATACCGTCGCCCCAAAGACACCCTGAAGTGGAGCAAAACGAAGCTGCAGTCGCGCAGCCGCTGATTCGTGCGCAAGCACAAACTGTACGCTTCTCGCACAGAAGCCGCAGTCCCCATCATAGAGCAGTACCGGCGATTGTTCTTGCATTATCGTTAGTTGACTCAGTGTCGTCTCTCCTGCAAGGACCGATATGCCGTGCAAGCGTAATTTGTGTCTCCCAATTTTTGTGCTGTCGCTCGCGATCTTGTGCGCCCCGAGTCCGAGCGTCGCGCAGCAAGCGTCAGCGCTCAGCTGTACGCCGCTTAAAACCGGACTTGTCCTGTCTGGTGGTGGCGCAAAGGGCTTCGCGCACGTCGGCGTATTCAAAATCCTCGACTCGTTGCACATCAAGCCCGATTTCATTGTCGGTTCGTCAATCGGTGCCATCACGGGTGCGATGTATGCGAGCGGCTACACGGGTCAGGAGATCGATTCGATTGCACGCAAGTTGCCCATTTCCAATGTCATTCGATCCTACAGCCCGCTTGCACCGGGCGTGATTGGTGCGTTGCCCGCTTTTGCCGTGTGGGAAAACAACGGCCGCGGCTTTACGCTGCAAACGGGCGCTGTTCGCGAAGGAGAAGTCAATGCGCTCATGTCAGCATTGATGTTGCGCGGCAACCTGATCGCGCGCGGAGATTTTGATCGCCTCCCCATTCCACTACGGGTTATCGGCACCAAACTGTCGACACGGAAAGCGGTGGTGCTTTCCAAAGGTGACCTCGCGCAGGCCGTGCGCGCATCGTTCGCGATTCCCCTGATTTTCGCGCCTGGTGTTATTGGCGGTGATGTTTTGATGGACGGCGGTGTGGCGGACAACATTCCAGTCGCCACCGCGCGCGCCATGGGCGCCGAACGACTGATCGTCTCTACCTTGCCCTCGGCAACCGTGAGTGATGAGCTATTTGGCGATCCAATGAAAGTGGCGCTGCAACTTACCGACTATCTGTTCCTCAATGATACGACAACATTTCGCCAGCAAGACCTGATCATTCGCAATCGCACGGCCGACTTTAATCCGCTCGATTTTTCACCAGCGACACTCGATTCGCTCGTGCGCAGCGGCATGCAAGTCGCGCGCGAAACGTTCGCGAAGGCGGGATGTGTGCAAACGCTCCGTGGTGCGGCTGAACAGACGCGCGAGGTACGCGTTCCGACGGTGGTGTCGGAGATTCAAGTCAACAGCAAACGCAGACTTGAAGGGAAAACGATGCGTTTCGCATTAGGTGTGCGACCCGGACGGCGATTTAACGAAGACAGTTTGCGCCAACGACTGTTGCAGCTCGGCGAAGCGGACGACTATCGCGCGATCTGGCTCATGCCCTCGGGTCGTGATTCGTCCGTCAAGTTTAATGTGACGCCGGTGTATGGCGCGAAACAAGCAATTGTGGTGGGGCTCGCGTACGACAATGATTTGGGTGGACGTCTATGGGGTGGTATGGCGTGGCGCGACTTGTTCAATGCCGCCGTGGAAGGTGCGGTGGCGTTGGATATTGGGAAATATCGACAGGAATTCCGTGGTGGACTACTGCGACGCATTCCCGCAATGCAACGTGCAGCGCCACTTGTTGCAAGTTTTCGAAGTGTGTCAGAAGACATCCGCATTTTTACCGACAGCGGAGAGCGTAATCCCGTCTTTACACGCTCGCTTGAATTGGCGGTCGGCGTGAGCGGACAACTCCCGGGCGGCTTCGCTATCGGCATTACACCGATCGTGCGACTCTGGCGTGTTGCTGGCACGGCCGCAGTTGGTGCAGCAGGACTGAATGTTCGCATGGCGGACGGCGTGCGCATCGTGGATGCACGCACGGTGCTTGAAGGCGAAGTCAACTCTCGCTACCAGCGCGTGCACTTCGATGGCAAGCACGCATGGGACCTCGGCACCGTCGAGGTGGTCCCGCGCCTTCGCGTTGGCTGGTCACGCAACGCACCGCTGCAGGAGCAATTCTTTCTCGGCGGCTACGATGGTTTTGGGGGACTGCGCACCACGCAACGGAGGGGCGAGCAGGAAGCGATGGCTGGCCTTGCACTGAAACGTCCGCTGTTTGGTCCTATTCGCGCATCTGGCGAAGTCACCGTTGGTGCGATCGGCGTTGGCAATGGATTTCTCACGCGACAGCTTGGCACGGTGTACGGGCAGGTGATCACCGGCTGGCGCGTGGGCGGAGAAATTCGTACCGCGGTGCTCGACGTACACGTCGAGCGCGGCTTCAATTCTGTACACGGCGATATCTGGTTCTTTCGACTCGGCCAGTGGTTTTAAGTACCGTGCAGGCAATGGTAGGAGCAACACAATTGCCATCTCAGCCGTAGCCTTGTGATCGTTCGCCGCGATGTCCGTCGCGTCGTTGACTGACTCATCTCTTCCTTCGTCATGCCAGCCACCGCGAGTCGTCTGTCCGTTTTCACCGAGTCGGTTATTCGCGGCACAACGCGTATGGCCACGCAGTTTGGTGCTGTCAATCTCGCGCAAGGCTTTCCCGATTTCGATCCGCCGCAAGAGTTGCTAACGGCACTGGGCGTCGCGGCCCGCGGCTCCAATCATCAGTACGCCGTGACGTACGGTGCCGCCAATTTTCGTGAGGCCTTGGCCGCAAAAATTTCGCGATTCACGGGACTGCACGTCAACGCCGACACAGAGCTTGTCGTCACGTGTGGCAGCACCGAAGCCATGATGGTCGCGATGATGACTGCCTGTAATCCCGGTGACAAGGTGATCGTGTTCTCACCGTTTTACGAGAACTACGCAGCCGACGCCATTCTGTCCGGCGCGATTCCGATCTATGTGCCGTTGCATGCACCAACATTTGATTTCGATCCCGACGAACTCGCCCGCGCCTTCGCGCAAAAGCCAAAAGCCATCGTGATTTGCAATCCCGGTAATCCAACGGGCAAAGTATTCACGCGTGCAGAACTGCTCACCATTTTACGGTTGGCTGAAGAGCACGACGCGTTTGTCATTACAGACGAACCGTATGAGCACATCGTGTTCGCGCCGCACGAACATGTGTACTTCTCGACGTTGCCCGGCGCGTTTGAGCGCACCATTACCTGCAATTCCTTGTCGAAGACATACTCGATTACGGGATGGCGCTTAGGCTACTGCCACGGTGCGCCGCACGTCATCGCGCAGGCGCGAAAGGTGCACGACTTCTTGACTGTGGGCGCAGCTGCACCCTTGCAGGATGCCGCAATCGCTGGGCTCGAATTGCCGGACAGCTACTACACAGGCCTCACGGAACTGTACACCAAAAAGCGTGAACTTTTCCTCGGCTATCTGCAGCAGATCGGGTTGCCGTATACCGAACCGCAGGGTGCGTACTACGTCATGGTCGACATCGCCTCGCTTGGATTTACGACGGATACGGAGGCGTCGGAGTGGTTGATTAAGGATATCGGCGTCGCTGGAGTCGCCGGGTCCAGTTTCTTTCGCGAATCGGTGCAGAATTTTATTCGGTTTCATTTTGCGAAACGCGATGAAACCCTGCATGCGGCGGGTGAACGATTGTTGCGGCTGCGCGACGGTCGATAACCATCTACGTAGATGCAACCCCGTCTCCCCTCAACACACGTTCACGTGGTCGCACGAGTCGTCGCGTCAGCAATCTTGCTCGCCAGCTGCTCGCACGCGACCGCCACCGCGAATACAACGTGGACGGTTCCACGCAGCATCGCGGATTCGATACGCACCGAACTCCTCGCACCCGGTGTGCAATTTCATCACCTCGTGCAGCTGACAGCACCGTGGCGCGCCGAAGTGTTAGATGTCGATCTCAATGCGTGCGTGTCGGTGCGGAGCGTGAAGGGCAGTGCAACCGCCGTTGGTCGCGCCACCACGAGTGCGCTGTTTACCAGCTTAAGCGGGCCGGATGCGCCAATCGCTGCAGTGAATGCAGACTTTTTTCTGTTTACGCCACCGGGAGTTCCCGTTGGTGCGTTGATGGAAAGTGGAAAGCTCATTGCCGGCCCCATTGAACGACCGGTGTTCGCGATGACGCGTGCGGGGCGACCGTGGATTGGTACGATGGCGGCTGACGGTCGACTACAAACAACAAAAGGGCGAATTACTCTCGAAACATGGAATCGACCGTCAGCAAGCGTGCCCGGTGTTGTTGACGCGAACTGGGGCATGCCACTCGATTCTCTCGCGCGACGCGGCGCGTGGATGCTCACACCGTTGCCGCGTGACACCTCAGGGCCACGTTATCTCGCCACGCCAGCGGTTGGTAGTGCGCCGCTCATGGCACGCGGTGATACGCTGCTGATTGTCGGTCTCACCTCGAGTGCCGAGTATGAAGCGATGCTGGCGAGTGGTGATACGGTGCGTGTGCGCAAAGGGCTGCGTCCGTTTCAACCACGTGAAGTCGTTGGTGGATTCCCAGTGTTGCTCCGCGATAGTAGCGTTGCCGGAAGCGTTGATTCTGCCGGTGCCGTATCATTTCGTGCCCTCAATCCTCGCACCGCGATCGGCTATGCTGCCGGGGGGCGTCGATTACTCATTGTGGTGATTGATGGACGGCAACCCGGCTACAGCATGGGCATGACGCTACGGCAGGAAGCCGATATGTTTCGCGCGCTTGGAGCGACGCATGCGGTGAATCTCGACGGTGGTGGAAGTTCGGTGATGGTAGTAGCCGACATGCGAGAGTCATCACGCGTGCGCTTC
>JANYFO010000108.1 GCA_025362635.1 Gemmatimonadaceae bacterium
GTCAGCTCGGCACGGATATTCCGATTCTTGGCGTGTGTTTGGGACACCAAGCCATGGGCGAAGCGTACGGCGGTCGGGTCGTTCGAGCGTCACGAGTCATGCATGGCAAGCGCTCCCGCATTGTACACGACCAGACTGGTCTGTTTACGGACGTGCCTTCACCATTCGCTGTGATGCGCTATCACTCGCTGATTGTCGAACGTGCCACGTTACCATCGGTATTGGAAATCACCGCCGTGGCGGAAGATGCGCCAAACGAAATTCATGCGATGCGACACCGTGTACACCCAGTCTGGGGCGTGCAATTCCATCCAGAATCTATTCTTACCGAGCACGGGAAAACGTTGTTGGTCAACTTTTTGGCGATGGCTCGTTCGGTGCGTCTGCCTTTGGTGCAATCGCAAGTGACAACACAACGCTGAGGCCAAGTACGCCGGCCACAATCGCAAGCGACGGACCGATGGCGATCGGATACACCCGTTCGAGCAACATCTTCACACCAACGAATGACAACACAACGGCAAGTCCATATTTAAGTAAATGAAATTTGCCGATCACACCAGCAAGCACGAAGTACAGCGAACGCAAGCCAAGTATAGCAAAAACGTTTGATGTATAGATGAGGAATGGATTTTTCGTAACGCCAAAGATGGCGGGGATTGAATCGAGCGCGAAGACGACGTCCGTTGTTTCAACTAAGATCAGCACAACAAAGAGCGGAGTTGCCATTAATCGCGGAACTCCGTGCGGCGTGAGCGGCGCGCGGATAAAGAACCGGTGGTCGTTGCTGTGCGTACTGATCGGCAGGAAGCGTCGCACGATCCGCAGCACAGGATTCGTTTCCGGTTCCACGGCACTGTCGCCGCCAAACGCCATACGCAGACCAGTGAACACGAGAAAGGCGCCAAACACATACACGATCCAGTGAAAGCGCGCGATCAGGAGTGCCCCAGAGGCGATCATTAAACCTCGCATGATCAGTGCACCAAGAATGCCCCAAAACAGCACGCGATGTTGCAACGACGGAGCAACCTTGAAATAGCCGAAGATCAAAATGAACACGAATAAATTGTCCACTGACAGCGCTTGCTCAACGACGTAGCCCGCGAAAAATTCTAAGGCTGCTTGGCGCCCCATCAATCGGTCGATGGCGACGCCGAACGCTATCGCCAGCGACACCCACACCGCACTCCACCGGAGCGCGGCGCGCATCGACATCGCCTGCGCCTTCTTGTTAAACACCCCAAGATCAAGCGCCAACAGCGCGAAAATCAGCGCATTAAAACCCACCCACCACCACAGATTCGGCATGCGGACTGACTGAGGGGAAAATCACGCATCCAACGGTTTGCCTTCATGAGGACGCATTCGTATCTTAACTGGCGTGAATATTGCTGCAAACTCGTCTCGAACAACCCGGCAATGCCCGTACTGGCCGTGATCCCCGCGCGTCTCGATTCGACGCGGTTACCGCACAAACCCCTCCAGCTACTCGGAGGCCTGCCGCTCGTTGTCCGAGTGTACGAGCGCGTCATTGCACACGGGGTAGCCGATCACTGCTTGGTGGCGACCGATGCGACCGAAGTAATCGACGCATGCGAAAAGTATCACGTGCCGACGGTACGGACGTCTACGGCCCACCAGAGCGGTACGGATCGGGTCGCCGAGGTCGCGCGGCATCCCGACTTCGCCTCGTACGATATCATCCTGAACGTTCAGGGCGACGAACCGTTCGTGGCTGCAGCGGCGCTCAACGGCGCCGTAGACGTGGTCCGATCCGGACGTGCTCCTATTGGCACCGCTGCCGCCCCAGCGTCAGCCGACGTGCTTCAGCGGCACGAGGTGGTCAAGGTTGTTCGCGCCGATGACGGACGCGCGCTCTACTTCTCTCGTGCAGCCATTCCGTTTTTACGCGACGCGGCCGATGTCGCGCTGCGCGATACGATGATTCGTCAACACGTCGGCGTTTATGCGTATACGCCCGCCGCACTTGCTGCATGGGTCGCCCTCCCGCCACATCCGCTCGAGCTGATCGAGCGCCTTGAGCAACTCCGCCCGCTCGCTCATGGCATGATCATCGGCGTTGCCGACGTCGATGCAGTCGAAGGCGGCATTGATACCGCAGATGATTTACTGCATGCCAATTTGCGCTGGATGCAGATCACCGCGATGAATGCGTCGGCAGCATCGCAGACCTTGACCATGAGAACCGCCTGATGTCCAATCTTCACAGCTCCGCCGGTCAGGCCAATACGACCAAGTACATCTTCGTCACCGGCGGTGTGGTTTCCTCACTCGGCAAGGGCATTGCAGCAGCGTCGCTGGGTCGCCTGCTCGTGGATCGCGGCTTTCGCGTCACGATGATGAAACTGGACCCGTATCTCAATGTGGATCCAGGGACGATGTCCCCATTTCAGCACGGCGAAGTGTTCGTCACGGATGACGGTGCGGAAACGGATCTCGATCTCGGGCACTACGAACGCTTTCTTGATCGACCGCTATCGCAAGCCAACAACATTACGACCGGTCGTATCTATTCAAACGTGATCACGAAAGAACGACGCGGTGAATATCTCGGCTCAACCGTGCAGGTGATTCCGCACATTACCGATGAAATCAAGGGTGCTATCAAACGCATCGCGCCGGGCAATGATGTCGTGCTGGTGGAGATTGGTGGAACGGTCGGCGACATCGAATCGCTGCCGTTTCTTGAAGCGATACGTCAATTCCGACGCGAAGTTGGCAAAGAGAACGCCATTTTCGTGCATCTTACGCTTGTTCCGTACATCGCTGCTGCAGGCGAAGTGAAAACCAAACCGACCCAGCATTCCGTGCGCGAGTTAATGGAAATTGGTATTCAACCAGACTTTCTCATCTGCCGTACTGAGCGTCCGCTGCCTGACGATGTGAAGCGAAAGATTTCACTCTTTTGCAACGTAGATTTCGGGGCTGTGATCGAGAGCGCCGATGTGCCCACCATTTACGAAATACCCATTTCGTTTGAAGCGCAGGGATTCGCCGATCGCGTCATGGAGCGATTGCGTCTCACGGCACCCACGCCGGATCTCAGCGCATGGCGTTCGATGGTGCAACGCATCACCAAGCCACGTGAACGCGTGAAGATTTGCGTCGTCGGCAAGTATACGGACTACATCGACAGTTATAAGAGCGTGCATGAAGCGCTCATTCATGGCGGCATTGCGAACGATGTCGGTGTCGACCTCGCGTGGACGTCAAGCGACACGTTCACGTCACCGGAACGCGCGCGCGAAATTCTGTCCGCGTATCACGGACTGCTTGTACCAGGCGGTTTTGGCGTGCGCGGCGTGGAAGGCATGGTCGAGGCTATTCGCGCGGCGCGCGAAATGGGTCTGCCGTTTTTTGGCATTTGTCTCGGCATGCAGATTGCCATCATTGAGTTCTCCCGCAACATCCTCAAACTCAGCGACAGTCATTCCAGCGAATTCGCTCCCGAGTGCACCGACCCCGTTATTTCGATCTTGGATTCACAGCGCGATGTGACCGACAAAGGCGGTACCATGCGCTTGGGCGCGTATCCGTGTCGCTTGCAACGTGGATCTAAGGCCGCAGAAATTTACGGTCAGCCCGAGGTGAGTGAACGTCACCGACACCGATACGAAGTATCCAATCGCTATCGCGATACATTCGTAGAGCATGGCATGCGACTGAGCGGGCTTTCGCCCGACGGTTCGCTCGTCGAAATGATCGAGCTCCCCTCACATCCTTGGTTCATTGGTTGCCAATTTCATCCGGAATTGCAATCACGGCCGCTGCGTCCGCATCCACTCTTCGCCGGCTTTATCGCCGCCGCTGATCGGTTACGACGCCACGAACTACCTGCCGCGCAGTTCACGAGCACCGACGTGGAGCGTGAGCGCGTAGCGCGATCGTCTGCCGTTGTATCACACGAACATGTTTGATCGCGCCACCGCACTGCGGTTTCCGTCCGATCAACTCTTTCTCATCGCCGGACCGTGCCAACTTGAGGACGATGCGTTGAATCTGCGCATTGGCGACGCTCTAGCGCGCCTCGCCGAACATGTGCCGGGCGGCATCATCTACAAGGGTAGCTTCGACAAGGCGAATCGTTCCAATGTCGAGGGTGTTCGCGGTCTCGGTCTCGATGCGGGACTCGAAGCATTGGCGCGCGTGCGTGCTGTCACGGGCTTACCAATAATCACCGATGTGCACGACGCGGCGCAGTGCGCTCCGGCGGCGGACGTCGTTGACGTATTACAAATTCCAGCCTTTCTGTGCCGACAAACCGATCTACTGCTCGCGGCAGGAGCGACGGGGAAACCGGTAAATGTGAAGAAGGGACAGTGGATGCATCCCGAAGGCATGCGAGGCGCGACGCGTAAGGTCGAAGCCGGCGCGGCGCTGACGGGGCAAGTCTGTGGTGAAATTGCCGTGACGGAGCGCGGGACGTTTTTTGGTTACGGGGACCTCGTCGTCGATATGCGTGCATTCGCGCGCATGCGATCGGCGTGTGAAGTGCCAGTGATTTTCGATGGCACACACAGCGTGCAACGTCCGGGCATGGGGGCCGCAGGCGCGAGCGGTGGTGCACGTGAATTCATTCCGTCGCTCACGCTCGCCGCGGTGGCCGCTGGTGCACAGGGACTCTTCCTCGAAACGCATCCCGATCCAAATCGCGCACCAAGCGATGGACTGAATATGTTACCACTTGACACGCTGCCCGATCTCATCGCGCGCGCCGTTGATATTTGGGACCGTGTTCGTCGATGATGCGATGACAAGTCTGCCAGCGATGGTTGTGCACGCGCCGCGTATTGAGCCGGCGCTCGCAAAGCGTATTCGCGTTGTCGGTCTCGACGTAGATGGCGTGTTGACTGACGGCGGCGTGTATCTGGGCGCGACACGCGCGAGCGAGGGCGGGCAACCGTTTGAATTGAAGCGCTACGACATTCAGGACGGACTCGGGATTCAGTTGCTACGCGACGCAGGGTTGCACATCGTGATCATAACTGGACGCGTCTCCGAAAGCGTTGCGATGCGCGCGCGTGAATTGGGCGTCACGGCGGTCGTGCAAGATCCGACGGCGCGAAAACTTCCGGCGCTCAAGCGAATCCTTTCGGCGCTCGATTGCACGCTCAGCGAAGTCGCATTCCTTGGTGACGATCTCCCCGACCTTGCCGTACTTCGTCATGTCGGACTGCCCGTCGCAGTTGGCAATGCGGTCGTCGAAGTTCGCCGCGCGGCAACGCTGCAGCTCAGTGCGCGCGGCGGTTTCGGCGCGGTGCGTGAGTTTGCCGAAGCACTGCTCGTCGCGCGTGGTGAATGGATGGACCTTGTGGAACGGTACGTTGCAAGTCGTCTCGAGGATCCCACATGACCGGAATGCATTCCGAAAACGACGCTGGGGTCGATGCCGCACAAATTATTGCGCGTGGGCGTCGCGTACTCGCGCTCGAAGCGGCGGCGTTGTTGGCGTCAGAGGCGTCACTCGGTGAAGACTTTGTGCGCGCGGTACGGCTGCTCGTCGCATGTCGCGGTCGTGTCATTGTGGCTGGCGTTGGCAAGTCCGGTTTGGTTGGCCGCAAGATGGCCGCTACGTTCACCTCCACCGGAACCCCTTCAACATTTCTGCATCCAGTCGAAAGCGTGCACGGCGATCTCGGCATTGTCGGGCCCGATGACGTCGCCATTCTTATTTCTAAGAGCGGCGAAACAGAGGAACTGCTCGGACTGATCGATGCATTAACGCGGATGGGTGTGCACATCATCGCGATGTCCGCAGAGCGAACGTCGCGACTCGCGCGTCACGCTGAAGTCACGCTGGATCTTGGTGTGCGAGAAGAGGCGTGTCCGCACGATCTCGCGCCAACCACAAGCACGACCGTTTCGGTCGCCTTGGGTGATGCACTCGCCGTGGCGCTCTTGCAAGCAAAGGGATTTCGTGCGGATGATTTTGCAAAACTTCATCCAGGCGGTGCACTCGGTCGACGCCTCTTGACGCGCGTGATCGACGTCATGGAGTCAGATCGTCTCCCCATCCTCTCAGGTTCCGCGACCATGCGAGAGGCGGTGGTCCTGCTGGCGGATCGCCGCGGCATTGCGATTGTTGTGGAACAGGAACGCGTGGCTGGGGTCGTCACCGCAGGAGATTTGACGCGTCTGCTCGAACGTGTGGCCGACGTTCTGTCGGTTCCCGTCGCTGAGGTCATGACGATGTTACCGCGCTTAGCGCTCGTACACGAACTTGGGAGTGCCGTAGTGCATCGAATGGAAAAGCACGGCATCATGGCGATGCCCGTCGTCGATGACAGCGATCGCTTGGTGGGCGTCATTCACTTGCATGATCTGATGCGCGCAGGCGCGGCGTGAGCACGTCGCGTGTGGCTCTGCGACTCTTGCACCGTATCCTGTTGCCCTGTGTGACCGTCGTCGCGCTGGGAGCGGCGAAGTGTCCTTGGAAAACCAAGACATCGGAGCGTCCGGTCAAGTCGTCCCGTACCGTCATTCCGGATTCTGCCGATCAGGTCATCTTTGGCTTGCGTACGATCTTAACAGAGCAAAGTGTCGCGAAGGGCGAACTACTGAGCGACACCGCGTACGTCTACGACGACGGAAGTCGGCTTGAGTTGCATCGCGTCAACCTCACCTTTCGCACGTCGCAGGGATTGAAAGACGGTGTGCTGACGTCACGTGCGGGCACGTATAATCAGCGATTGTCGCGACTCGACGCGCGCGGCGATGTGGTCGTGGTGCGTGACGATGGCAAACGACTGACGTCGCCGCAGCTCGTGTATGATCAAGCGCGCAATCAGATATTTAGCGACAGTGCCTTCACGCTCACTGAGCCTACACGCGTGCTGACGGGCTTCGGTTTTGAATCCGATCCAAAGCTCACCACGTTTCATTGCTTGCGCGCATGCAAGGGCGTCGCACCCGTCAACATGCCGGTGAAATAGCATGCACACCCGTCGCGCTCGGTGCGTCGTGCTCGCCTGTGTAGTGCTTCCAGCACTCGCGATCGGCTGCTTTTCGAAAGGAAAGGGAGCGTTGTCGCCGACGCCAAGTGGTGCCGCTGATGCGCTGCCCGCGCGCGTGACACCGGCGGCG
>JANYFO010000114.1 GCA_025362635.1 Gemmatimonadaceae bacterium
CGAGTATCAGGATGCGGGTGAAGCCAAGCGTGATGACGAACATTTTGCCTACGTTGCTGCGTGGGAGTATGGTGGTGCGAACGCCGCACCCATTTTGAACAAGGAACCGCTGGTGTATGAAAACGTGCATCTTTCCACGCGGAGCTACAAGTAATGAAGCTCACACTGAAGGTTTGGCGTCAGGCCAACGCCACGACGAAAGGCAGTCTCGAGCCGTATACCGTCGACGGCGTCAGTAACGACATGTCGTTCCTCGAAATGTTCGACATGCTGAACGATCAGCTGACGGTGGCTGGGACAGAGCCGGTCGCGTTTGCGCATGATTGTCGCGAAGGCATCTGCGGCTCGTGTTCAATGATGATCAACGGACAAGCGCACGGACCGGGGGCGGGCACCGCCACATGTCAGTTGCACATGCGGGCGTTTAAAGATGGCGATAGCATCACCGTTGAGCCGTGGCGTGCTTCGTCTTTTCCGGTCATCAAGGATCTCGTTACCAATCGATCCGCGTTTGATCGCATCATTCAGGCTGGTGGTTTTGTGTCCACCAACACGGGTGGCGCGCGCGACGCAAACGAAATTTTAATCGGGAAAGACATCGTCGAAGGGGCGATGGATGCGGCGGCGTGTATTGGATGTGGCGCCTGCGTGGCAGCGTGCCCGAATGCCTCGGCATCATTGTTCACGGGCGCGAAAATCTCGCATCTTGGTGCACTTCCGCAGGGACAGCCCGAGCGTGACAAGCGTGCCATCGCCATGGTTGAACAGATGGATTTGGAAGGTTTTGGCCACTGCACACTCGCAGGAGAGTGCATGGAAGCGTGCCCGAAGAAAATCAGTATCGACGTTATCAAGCAAATGAATCGCGACTTCTTACTGGCCACGGCCAAGCGTCGCGAGCCACGCGCGGCAACCGCGTCGGCATAGCGGAATGCGTGAGACAGGTGTCAGGTGCAAAGCAGCGGGCGTGTTGCTGCTTTGCACATGTTTCCTTCTGATCGCGGCGCGTGGTGCGCTGGCGCAGTCCGCAACAACGCCGGTCGGGAATACAGTTCGCGGCAGAGCGTTGCTCAACGCTTTTCGTGATTCATTGCCACAGTACAGTGGAAATCGACTGCGTTGTACGAGTTGCCATTTAGACGAAGGCACGCGTGCCAACGCGATGCCGTGGCTGAATACGGCAGTCAGATATCCGAAGTATCGTTCGCGTCGCGGCGCAGAAGAAACATTGACGCAACGCGTGAATGAATGTGTGACGCGAAGTCTTGCTGGACGCGCCCTCCCAGAAAATGGCTCGGCGATGCGCGACATTCTCGCGTACCTCGACTCGCTCGGCGCGCTGCCGCGACCCGCCGCGCCAGATACCGTGAAGTTGGTGGGCGACCTGCTGCACGGCAAACGCGTCTACACGACCACGTGCGTGCGTTGTCACGCGGTTGACGGACGCGGGGTCGACAAACTCGCACCGGCCGTGTGGGGTGCGCGGAGTTACTCCATCGGGGCGGGGCTCGCGCGTCAAACGGTCTTAGCAACGTTTCTGCGCGAGAATATGCCGTATGACAGGGCCACGCAACTCACCGCGCAAGACGCAGCAGACGTGGCGGCGTACGTGCTCGCAAACCCGCGACAAGATCATCCTGGGAAAGAGCGCGATTGGCCGAAAGGCGATCCCCCAATGGACGTGGCCTACGCCACAAACGGCGCGCGCGACGCTGGGAAATTGCTACCTCCGACACGCGCCGTACTTCGGCGTCGCGTTTTTCCAATTGCTCCCGCCACGGTGCGCACGCCATGATCGACGAGACGTCTAATTCATCACCTCGCCGCACGTTCCTCGCTCGATTGTTATCCGTCGGTGCCGGGCTTGGCGTATCGAGTGTTGCGCGACGTGCTGACGCCGTGGTAGCGCCGCGTGACTTCGGCGAGCCTGAGCCTTGGATGCAACGACTCTCGGTTGCTGGCGCACATCGCGTGGTGTTTCATTCGCATCTGGCGGCGGACGGACTGGCCATCGGTTGGGCGCGCACGTTTCTCGATACGCAAAAAAGTAGTTACGGATTTCGCGATGGAGACAGCGGTGTTGTTGTTGGGTTGAACGGTCGCTCCATCGGGCTCCTGTTCAACGATGCAATGTGGGCGAAGTATCCCATCGCCGAAACGATGCTAATGACGGGCACAAAAAACCCGAACGGTCCTCAAGGCACGGATCTCGTTGCCGCGCTCATCGCGCGCGGCGTCATTTTACTCGCATGCAACAATTCATTACGCGCGTCTGGCTCGCGCTTTTTGCCTGAGCCCGTGCGCGCTGACCCGGCTGCGCGCACGGCGTTTGCGGACGAAGCGCGGGCGAACCTGTTGCCGGGTGTTGAGGTGGTGCCCGCGATGGTCGTCGCGTTGCAACGCGCGCAGGATCTAGGTTGCCGCTACGTCTACGCGGCGTCCTAACGCTTCTTGTTAGATGCGTGGCAACGTCACGCCATGCTGACCTTGATACTTGCCCTTCTTGTCGCCGTAACTGATTTCCGGCGGTTCATCGCCCGTGAAGAACACCACCTGGGCAATGCCTTCGTTCGCGTAAATCTTCGCGGGTAGCGGCGTCGTGTTCGAAATTTCGAGCGTTACATAACCTTCCCATTCGGGTTCGAATGGCGTGACGTTTGTGATGATGCCACAGCGAGCGTAGGTGCTTTTGCCTACGGTGAGGGTGAGCACATTACGGGGAATGCGGAAATATTCGACACTGCGCGCTAACGCGAACGAATTTGGCGGCACGATACAGAAGTCGCCTTCAAACTCGACGAAGCTTCGTGGGTCGAACGCCTTCGGATCAACGATCGAACTCAAAACGTTCGTGAAGATCTTAAACTCGCGCGCCACTCGCATGTCATAACCGTACGAACTCACGCCGTACGAGATGACGCCGTCACGCACTTGCCGATCTTCAAACGGTTCAATCATGCCATGTTCACGCGCCATGCGCGTAATCCAGCGGTCAGAACAGAGCCCCATGAGCGTGGTCGAATTAAGGTGGACGCGCGCCGTCGTCGTACGGCTGAGCAGCGCGGTAAGGTAGGGGCATGCGCTTGTGAGTGCCAAGGAAC
>JANYFO010000121.1 GCA_025362635.1 Gemmatimonadaceae bacterium
ACCAACCGGGCAAGCGCGCCAGCAATTGCAATGCGTTCGAGCAGCGAAGCGGCGAACCACACACTGCTTAACGCCGCCAGCCCCACCAAGAGGCCGCGAAGCGCGATGGCTCGAGAATTGGAACCAGCTCCACGTCCAGCGATGGCACGTCCGGCGAGAAGCGCCACGGCAAGTAACCCAAGCGTGAAGGCACCCGTATACGCCAGCGCCCAAGCGAGGACAGCGATTGGAATGGCCAAAATTCCAATAATCGTAACAGCGCAACCCACGACGATGACCACTAGCAAGGGTGCCGCGAGGAGCTGCCACAATACTCCCAACCAAAAACTGCCGGAAATGTCGCGCGCGGCGGCACGTGCGACCGTGACAAGCGTTTCCTCTGCGCTCATCAGGACGATTAAGCCGATAAGCAGTGCAATACCAAAAACACCAGCGATTGGCAGCAGTCCGCTGGTCAGCATGGCAATCAGCGCCCTCTAACGGCCGATGTGCCGCGACGTGGTCGCGAGCGTGCGCAAGCCAACAACGCCGACGCCCACCACCGCAACAAATCCCCCAAGCGCAACCGCCGCAATTTCCGGGCTTCCATGACGTAAGGCGTCTAATCCGGGCTGACCGATAATAGTCGAAAGCACATCACTGAACGCCGCCTCAGCCTGATCCCGAAACTTCTCTAGCCCAACCTGCGCGAGCAGGACCGCAATGTCGGCTCGCGCAACGGCCCATGTGATGCTCGCTGTAAGCACGCCTGCAGAGAGTGCCGCACCAAGGCCAGCCGCAACACGCGCAGGGCGCGTCGCCGGTACAAACTGCTTCGCTGTGGTGAGGGCCGCCGCATGCCAAGGCTCAAATACCTGTACTTGACTCATCACGCGGTCGGCGAACAAGCGCGACGGCGCAAAGTCAGGCAGTGTATCGAGCGTAATCATCAGCAAGCGCGCCTGCTCGTATTCGAGCTGGCAGGACACACAAGTTTTGACGTGCGCCCGAAGGGGCGCGACGCCGAAGCCTTCTTCGCCATCCAGAAGGAGTTCGAATTCGTCGGGTCTGAGATGTCTTTCGTGCACGATTGCCTCCACGAGAGCTTACGTCGTCACGACGCGAGGAGTTTCAAAAACCAAATGCGGGGCATGTAATGCGGGGCATGTAATGCGGCTATGCACGAACTGGCTCCAGTGCTCTGCGCAGCTCATGTCGCGCCCGGTGGATATACGTTTTGACGGTGCCAAGCGGGAGATCGAGTGTTGCTGCAATTTCCTCGTATGAGCGGCCTTCCACATGACGGAGCATGATGCACGCTCGGTACTCGGGGCGGAGCGATGCGATGGCTTGCTCGATGGCTGATCCAAGCTCTTTGGCCTCCATCTCGTCGAGCGCATTTTCTTGTTCCGACGCCAGGTCGAACTTGGTGGCTGCAACCTCCGACGCACTTGACGCATGTGGCGAGCCGTCGATACTGATGGTGTCAATGCGTCGTCGCCGCAGATGATCAATCGCGACATTGTTCGCGATCTTGAACAGCCAGCTCGAGAATTTGAACTCTGGGCTGTAGCGGTCGATGTGATTGAGGACCTTAACAAACGCGTCCTGCGCGAGATCTTCGGCGAGCTCTCTATCTCGGACCATGCGGAAGACGAGCGAAAACACGGGTCGCTCGTAACGACGCACCAGTTCGCGAAACGCAAGCTCGCGCCCCTGCTGGGCGAGGCGAACGATGTCGGCATCTGGAAGGGTCGCGAGCTCGTCGGGATTCTGCATTCAGTGTGCTGACGTCAGCCCGGCGGGCGGCGGGGTGCCGCGATATTGAGGGCAAGCTAGCCCAGTGACGTGAATGTGACCAGCGCTTGCTCGCTCTCTCCCGCGACTCAATGTTTCGCTCATGCCTGTGCCCCCCGTCCCCCGTCCTGCGAACGAGACATCCACGATCGTCGATCAACGGTCCACGTTCGTGGCCGAGAGTGCGGCGCGCGGCGACGGCAAGCGCGAGTACGTGCAACAAATGTTTTCAGACATCGCGCCGCGTTACGACCTTTTAAATCACGTGCTGTCGCTGAACATCGACAAATCGTGGCGACGTCGCGCTCTGCGTACGCTTGCGTGGACGGCGCGGCCTGACGGGACTTACCTCGATCTGTGCGCGGGCACACTGGATGTTGGAGCCACACTGTCTCGGCAACCAGGTTTTACGGGTTTCATTCTCGGCGCGGATTTTGCGATTCCGATGCTGCAATTCGGCGCGGGCAAAGCAACCCGTGATGTGCTATCGCCTGTCGGCGCGGATGCGCTCGCATTGCCGTTTGCCGATGCGACTATCGATGGCGGCATCGTGGCCTTTGGCATTCGCAATGTTGCGAACTTAGATGTGGCGCTTCGCGAGGCCCGCCGAGTTATCAAGCCTGGTGGACGCTTCGTTATTCTTGAATTTTCGACGCCACGCATCGCATTAATACGCATGTTGTACCACGCGTATTTTCATCACATATTGCCGCGTGTCGGTCGACTCGTCAGCCGCCATGGATCCGCGTATACCTACTTGCCAATGTCAGTCGCCCACTTTCCAACCGAGGAACGTCTGGCAGATCATCTCTCGCGTGCGGGATTTGAGACGGTCACGTGGGAGCGGCTCCTGTTTGGGGTCGCGGCAATACACGTTGGTGTAGTTGCAGGCGCGTGACCTCCTTCCCGCATCATCCTTAGCAGTAACGCAATGTCCCTCGACAGTCTATCCGACTTTATTACGGCGCTCGATCGCGCCGGCGAACTGCATCGCATCACCGCGCCTGTTCGCGTGCATCTGGAGCTTACCGAGATCGCTGACCGCGTTTCGAAGCAGCCCAACGGTGGCAAAGCTTTGCTTTTTGAACACCCAGTGTTGCGCGATGGGACGCGGTCTCCGTACCCTGTTGCGATTAACCTTTTCGGATCCATGCGTCGGATGGCGATGGCCTTGGGTGTGGAGGATCTCGAAAGCATCGGCGCGCGCATTACTGAGTTGCTTGATCTCAAGGTGCCCGAAGGATTGCTCGGCAAGCTGTCGTTACTACCACGGCTTATGGAGGTCGCGAAGTTTCCGCCGCGACTGAAGTCGGGCGCGCCCGCCTGTCAAGAAATCGTGTGGCGCGGCGACGAAATTGATCTCAACAAAATTCCGGTGCTCACGTGCTGGCCGGAAGACGGGGGGCCATACATCACGCTGACGATGGTTATCTCGAAGGATCCGGCGCGCGGCATTCGCAATGTTGGCATGTATCGCGTGCAACAGCTCGACAAACAGTCTGTGGCGATGCACTGGCAGCGACACAAGACTGGCGCGGAGCATATGCGACAAATGGCGGAGCGAGGAGAGAAAATGCCGGTGTGTATCGCGATTGGTGCAGATCCGGCGAGCATGTACGCGGCGTCTGCGCCGTTGCCGCCGAACATCGACGAATTTTTGTTTGCGGGCTTTCTGCGTCGTGATCCGGTACGACTGGCGAAAGCTGTCACCTGTGACCTCGAAGTCCCTGCCGATGCGGATTTTGTTATTGAGGGCTACATCGATCCGGCGGACGCACTCGTCACCGAAGGCCCGTTTGGCGATCACACCGGCTTTTACTCCGAGGCGGATCTGTATCCCAAAGTGCACGTGACGGCGATAACGATGCGCAAGAATGCGGTGTATTCCACCACAATTGTTGGTCGGCCACCGATGGAAGATTTTTACCTCGGTCACGCAACCGAGCGCATTTTTCTTCCGTTACTGAAACTCACGACGCCGGAGATCGTGGATTACCATATGCCAGCGGAAGGCGGGTTCCACAATTTGGTGTTCGTGTCGATCGACAAGAAATATCCCGGGCACGCGGATAAGGTGATGCATGCATTATGGGGACAGGGATTGATGTCGTTGGCCAAAGTGTTAGTGGTTGTCGACAAAGAGATCAACGTGCGCAATCCGGTGGAAGCGTGGTGGGCGGCGCTCAATAACATCGACCCGGAACGTGACGTGCGGTTTACTATGGGACCCGTCGACGTGCTGGACCATGCGAGCCGTGCGTTCACTTACGGTAGCAAGATGGGAATCGATGCAACGCGAAAGTGGCCGGAAGAAGGTTCAACGAGAGCGTGGCCTCGCGTGATCGCGATGGACGCCGCAACAAAAGCGAAAGTGGATGCGCTGTGGCCGACATTGGGGATCTCGTGAACTCATTTATTTCAGGTAACGGGCTTCCTACAATCACACCGCCCACGGGCGCACGTGACGGACAAGTATTCGCGGGCGGATCGCTTCTTGTGCGCCTCGCCAACTTTGTGAAGTTGCCGCACACAGTCTTTGCCATGCCGTTCGCCCTTGTGGGCGTCATTTTGGCGAGCGCGCAGCATGCAATCACGCTGCCAACCATCGGCTTGGTGTTGTTGGCCTTCACCGCCGCGCGCTTCGCCGCGATGGGATTTAATCGCATCGTTGACCGCGACGTTGATGCGCGCAACCCGCGCACAGCCATGCGTGAGTTGCCTCGCGGCGCCCTCTCGCTGCGGCAAGCAAAGGCGTCGGTGATTGTTGCCTCGTTGGTATTCATGCTCGCATCGTACAAACTCAATGCACTATGCTTTTGGTTGTCGCCAATCGCGTTATTGTGGGTGCTGGGATACAGCTACACCAAACGCTTCACGCGGTGGTCACATTTGTGGTTGGGGCTCGGCCTCGCGATTGCTCCAGTCGGTGGTTTTCTCGCGGTGACCGGAGCGTGGAGCCAACCATGGTGGCTATTGTGTGTCTTGGCGCTTGCCATCATGTCGTGGTCTGGCGGCTTTGACATCCTGTACGCATTGCAGGATGTCGAGTTTGATCGGCGCAACGGCCTGTTCTCCATTCCGTCGGCGATTGGCGTGCCCTCGGCCATCGGCTTGTCGCGAGTGTTACACGTGACCGCGACGGGGTGCCTTGCGTTGGCCATGTTTGCCGACCCACTGCGCGTTGCAGGACTTGCGAGTGCACCACTTGTAGACGGAGTGTTATACGCGGGCGTTTGCCTGGTTGGGCTTATGCTTGTGTACGAGCATCGGTTGGTGAAAGCCGACGACCTCTCGCGATTGAACGCCGCGTTCTTTACGATGAACGGCATTATCTCGCTTCTCTTCTTGTTCACGGTGTTTGCGGCGCGCCTCTTAGCCGCAAGCGCGTTCGCGCTGCCCGTGGGTACCGTCAAGTGAGCATGACAAGTCGTGATGCGGACGATCCCTTAGTCGTGGCGATCACTGGCGCATCGGGTGCGCCATACGCCGTGCGCTTCTTGCAGCAGTTAGTTGAGCATCGCATACGTACGTGGCTCATCGTTTCCAGCCACGGTTTTCGGTTGCTGCACACCGAGTGTGATATTAGCGACCTTACCGGCTTGCGCGCGCGCGTTGGGGCGGAAGGGTTTGACGCGTGCGTGACGGTGTTCGACGATACTGATCGCGGTGCGGCGCCGGCGTCTGGTTCTGCGCGCAGTCGCGGAATGGTGATCTGTCCGTGTTCGATGGGCACTGTGAGTGCCATTGCGCACGGGAGTTCACGATCACTCGTCGAACGCGCTGCCGACGTGGCCCTGAAAGAACGTCGGCAACTTTTGCTTGTACCACGAGAAACCCCGTTGTCCCTCATTCATCTTGAGAACCTGGCGCAGGTCACTCGCGCTGGCGCGTTGGTGATGCCAGCGGCGCCGGGGTTCTATCACAAGCCGTCGTCCGTCGACGATTTAGTCGATTTCGTCGTTGCGCGGATGCTGGATCACGTGGGCGTGTCGCACCAGATCGGACAGCGATGGGGCAATCCGAGCGCGTGACATTGTCGAGTCCGTTGTCGACCATCGTTCATGTTTGACAACGACGCGCTTTGGGTTGCGGTGACCGTTGAACGACGGAGGCGACGGCGATCAAACGCACAGCTCGGTACCATGCTTTCGGCAATGTTGTCACCCGCTGGTTGGGCGATGGCGGCGTTCAGTGGATGGCGCGATACGCTGGAATCCTGATGGTTTCGTCAGGTACGGTACTTGCACCGCTTATACAGCGGGTCGACAATCGATCGAGACAGGTGCGTGAGGTTGGCAATGGACGAGGCCGCCAACGCTTTTTAAGTGCTCTGCGTCACTAACGGTGATGACGTTGCGTCATGTTCTGCGAAAGTTGATGTGTGTGCAGGCGCCGAGAACGATCCGTAGCGCGCGTTTGTATTCATTTTCAACGCATTCGTCGCGTGAAGGAAGCAACATTAAAGGACGAGCGATACGCGACAAATCACTTGATCGATCTTTATGTGGGCCCGCTTAATGACAACGGACGCTCGATGATAGAACTGAGACGCATGGCCAATCGATTTCCAGATACCGTTGATCAACGAAGTGCCTTTGCTGAACTTCGTCGACGACGCGACGCTGAAACTGCGACACGCGAGATGAATACGTGAGCCCGATCATCGTAATTGGTTTAATCTCCGATACGCACGGGCTCGTTCGCCCGGAAGTCTTCCGAGCGCTGAAAGGTGTTTCCCGCATTCTGCACGCGGGTGACGTTGGTCCTCCAGACGTGCTCCTTGAATTGGCGACCATCGCGCCGGTACAAGCGGTGTGGGGCAACACGGATGCTCCTGGCCGCACCGATCTGGTGGAACGGATCGAGGAGACGATTGGTGGTGTTCGCGTTCTTGTCACACACGGTCACGAGCTGGCCAATCTCAAGCCGCCGCAGTTGGTCAGCCAATACATGAATTCACAGGTCATCGTGTACGGGCATACGCATCAACAACTCATTACGCGCGCGGCGCGTCGCATCGTGATTAATCCTGGCGCCGCCGGGCCTTGCCGATTCAAGCTGCAGCCGTCCGTGGCTAAGCTGTATATCGACAATGGAAAGGCAGACGTGGAAATCATTCCGTTGGATATTCCTGACGAAGCGTCGCCAACGCCAGAGTAACCGTTGCGGCCGTCCTGCCAAGTTCTGCTGGTCGAGTACGAAACCATTGATCAATCATGAGCAGCTCATCAAGCTGATCTGCCTCCGTCGCGAACGTGATCGCAATGGGGGCGCTGGCGCGGGTGTTCATAATGCGCATGGCAACGTCATCTGCAGAGGGTGCGTCATCGGCCACGCGGCCGTTTCGTACCAAGTACAATCGGTCTTGGCCATCCACACCGGGCACCGCATAAACGAAGCTCGGCCGACTTAACGATTCGCGCACGCGCGCCAGCTGATCTTCCAACTGCTGTAATGCCGTGAGTCGATCGCGCAGCCAGCCCGCGCGCTCATACGACAGCGACGCGCTGGCGGAGGCCATGTCCTTTGCGATTTGCTGCTGCGGCGAGTTGTCGCGCCCCTCAAGCACGGCGCGTCCGCGCGTGAGCTGAGTTCGATACTCGAATTCACTGCACCCGCCGACGCACGGACCGAGGCATCGACGGGTTTCGTAGCGATGACAGCCAGGCGTTCGCATGAGCGCAGGATGCAGCGTGTCACCAAAAAGGTCGCCGGCATTACGCAAGATCATCGGCACGCGTTCAGGGCAATTACGCAAACCCAGGGCATCGTTCAGCACGCGCAGTGCGTCGACAAGCGGGCGTCGATTCACAAAGGGTCCAACAATTGCGCCGCGTGAACGATTTCGTGCAACGGTACTCGCGCGCTGAATACGCAACCGCGGAGCAGGGCCCTCACCAATCGTGATGACCCACCAACGATCAAGCGGGCGTGCAGCACGCACGTTGTACTTTGGCAGGTGCGCGCGGATGAGCCGCACTTCGCGCAGCAATGCCGCAAATTCGCTGGGCGTTTCCTCCCACTCGATGCGTGCGGTCTCGCGCAGCATTCGCGCATGCCGATGTTCCGGCCACGGTAACCGAAAATATGACAGCAGCCGCGTGCGAATTTGTGTACTCTTGCCGACGTACAACACTTCCCCATGCACGCCGCGCATTATGTAAATGCCCGGATGATTGCGCGCGCCTTTGCGCACGTAATCACGCAGCTGTGCCACGTCGGACTCGGACGAACCAACGGCAAGATCGAGTTGTGATGTTTCAATGGCCGCTTTCCTTAATTCTCGCGGCGCCTGCGCACGCGCAATCATTGCTGGCGCCAAACAACAGATGCTAGTTCAACGCTGGCAACTCGCACAGAATATGGTATTGCGGCCATCCACCGCGTGCGTGCCAACAAGACGGTGACCGCACCGGAGACACGCCTCGCCAGCGCGACCATAAACCGCGAGCTGCGCGACGAACTGTCCTCGCTCGCCGCGTGCATCGCGGTAGTCACGAAAGCTCGTACCGCGCGCTGCGATCGACGCCGTGAGCACCTCGACTAGGGCAATGCGCAGCGCGGAGGTTTCCAGGTCGGAGAGGCCACGCGCCTCGCGCGATGGATCGATGCCAGCCCGCCACAACGCCTCGTTTGCGTAGATGTTGCCCACCCCAGCCAAAATCCGCTGGTCCATCAGCACAATTTTTACGGCGCGCCGAGAACACCGAATAAGTACCGAAAACGCCGCGTCGTCAAGAGCGGAGTCGAGAGGTTCTGCACCGAGTGCGCCGGTGTATTCAGTCAAACGCGCGGGTGACATGAGCGCCACCGTGCCTAATCGGCGCACGTCGCGGTAGTGCAGCAATCGTCCGTCGTCAAACTTTAAGGAGATTGCGACGTAGGCCAATTCAGTTGCCGCAAATGTACCGTGGTCGATGAGCAGGCCGCCCGTAAATCGCGGTTGCACCACCACATGCCAGAGCGGAGCAACGTCGAGGATCACAAGTTTTGCACGTCGCCAGACACGCGCGATGGTGCCACCAATCAACGCGTGCGCGAGCTCGTCGGCGCTTGCCTCGCGCAAGACGTCGGCCTTGCGCACGTGCACTGCGCAAATGGTCGCCCCTCGCACGTCGGCGTTGAGGTCACGCGCGATGGTTTCGGTTTCAGGTAGTTCCGGCATCGCGCGCTGCGTTGCGTGCCACTTCGCGCCAACCGATATCGCCGCGGAATTGTGCCCCATCAAATTCGATACGCGCGGCCGCGTCACGACTGCGTCGTTGCGCGTCGGTAAACGTCGGCGCCACTGCAGTCACGGCAAATATGCGACCTCCACTGGTCACGAGTGAACCGTTGCCCGCACGCGCGGTGCCGGCGTGATACACTCGAATGTCATCACCGAACGATGGCAACTCGATCACATCATCCGAGCGTGGGGCATCGGGATATCCGTGTGCCGCCACGACCGTGGTAACCGCAGCAGCGCTGCGCCATTGGAGCGGTGTCATACCACCGATGCGAGCACCGCGCGAAACGGCCAGGAGCGATTCGAGCAGACTGCTGGTGAGCAACGGCAAAATGGCCTGCGTTTCCGGATCGCCAAATCGACAATTAAACTCCACTACTTTTGGTCCTTCTTCCGTCAACATCAACCCCGCATACAACAATCCCGTGAATGGCGTGCCGCGCTTGCGCAAAGCGTGCAGCGTGGGCAACAGAATGCGTTCTGTCACATCGTCAATGAGCGCTGGTGTACTGAGTGCTACTGGAGCGTACGCACCCATGCCGCCCGTATTTGGCCCTTCGTCACCATCGAGTAAGCGCTTATGATCTTGAGCCGCAATCATTGGCAAAACGTTGTACCCATCACTGATCGCGAAGAGGGATAATTCCTCGCCCGTCATAAACGCTTCCACTAAACACTCGGCACCAGCGTCCCCGAAAACTTTTTCGTCAAGCACACGATCAATCGCGTCAAAGGCTGCAGCGTTGGTGTGACATACAATGACTCCTTTCCCCGCTGCGAGGCCGCTGGCTTTAATGACCACAGGCGCCCCGTACCGCGTCAGCACGGCGGTCTTCGCACTGGCCGCATCGCGAAATGTTTCCGCCAGTGCCGTCGGGATGCCAGCTTTTAACATCATGGCTTTGGTATCGGCCTTTGACGTCTCAATCGTTGCCGCACCCGCCGTTGGACCGAAGGTTGGAATACCGCGCATACGCAGCATATCTACCAACCCTTCGGCCAGCGGCGCTTCAGGACCAACGATCACCAGTTTTGCTTGCTCAACCTCAGCCAACGCGCATAAAGCGTCGAGCTCACTGACGTTTATCGGCACCGTACGCGCGAGCTGCGAAATGCCTGGATTTCCAGGCGCGGCGACCAGATCGATTGTGGTGTTTTCACGGGACAACGCGTCGGCAATCGCGTGTTCGCGACCACCACCGCCGACGAGCAAAATCTTCATGGATCTCGGATGCAGGAACGCCGATGCGGCGGTCGTGCGAAAGTTAACGACGGCAGCGCCCTCCCGGCGATGACTTAGCGCGCGCGTTAGCCCTCGCCGACACCACCCGACGCCGTACGAAACGCTTCGCGAAAGGCATCGGCGGCGCGACCAATCGCAGCACCAACGGTTTGCGCTGCGGCCCTCGCTTGATCAACGTAGTAATCCGTTGCATCTCGCACGTCGTCGAGGAGCGGACGTTCGGCCTCCGATCCGCGGCGGATGTACTCACCGCCAACCATAGTTGCATAGGCGCCGGACTGCTCCCACCGTTGCAACTCACCAGCGCGCACGGTGTGGAACGGATGCTCACGGAGCGCGGTGTTCAGCGCTTTGAATACATTGTCCCATGCTGTGCCTCCGGCCTCGTATTCCGCTGCTTGCGTCAAATACGCATCGAGATCGATGCTATCGCCGATGCTTCGGCCGCCTGCCAATTTGAGAAACGTCATTAAGCTGCTGCGCGGATCTTGCGCACCCAGCATGCCAGCGCGATCGGCAGATAACTCAGACTTCCGATACCACTCCAACAATGCGAGCTGAAACGGAAGCAAGGCGATCGACGCTAACATCGGTAACGCGGTCATGCCGAAGAACAAAATGATGAGCGCGATGGTGCGATAGGTCGTATGCCCGGTCATGATGTGCCCTAACTCGTGCGCGAGTATAAATCGCTGCTCGTCAGGCTCGAGTAACTCGAGGGTACCGGAACTGAGCACAATGAAAGGGTTTTCAAAACCAACGGCACCCGCATTCACGACGGGCGTTTGTGTGACATACAGCCGCGGCTGCGCCCGCCCGTTTGGCGGCCAGTCCATTGCTTGCAGTACTTCTTGATATATCGCAAACAATTGCGGTCGTTGCGTTGGTCCGATCAGCACCGCATCACCGAGAAATAAATTTTGCGCGCCGCGCTCTCCAAACGCGCCAGCAATGCGACGTACCACTTCATCGAAGCCGGGCAACGCGCGGAGTGCGTTGAGCGCTGTGCGATCGGCTGGATGCTCCCAACTGACGGACGAAATCTGCGTAAGGGAAACGCGCGTAATCATGGACAGGCTCGAAAAGGTGGGAGCTCGAGACTCGAGATTTGGCCATCGGAGTCGCGGGGCGCCAGCGGACGCTCGCTGCCCTACGAGTCTCCGAGCTACAAGTTGCGCTGGCCGTGCTGCTATTTGGGCAGCGCACCATCAAGGTCGGCAATGAGATCTTCGACGTCCTCAATGCCGCAGCTCAATCGGACAATGCCGTCGGAGAGCCCCATATCCGCTTTGCGGTCTGCGGGTACCGAGGCATGCGTCATTGATGCCGGATGGCTGATCAAGCTCTCAACGCCGCCCAGCGATTCTGCCAACGCAAACACCCTCACGTGCTCGAGCACGTGCCGAGCGCGCTCCCGTGTGCCCATCTCTAACGTGATCATGCCACCAAAGCCAGACATCTGTCGCTTCGCCAGTTCGAATTGCGGATGACTCGCAAGTCCAGGATAGATGACGTGCTCATCACCGAGCCGTTCCACGAGAAATTTCGCGATTTGTCGACCATTTGAATCGTGCTGCTTCATGCGAAGCGGTAACGTTTTCGTACCACGTAGTGCCAGCCAGCAGTCGAATGGTCCCGGTACGGCCCCGGCTGCATTATTTATAAATTGGAGCTTCGTCGCGAGATCATCCTCAAGAACAACGGCGATCCCGCCGATCATATCAGAGTGGCCGTTGATATATTTCGTAGTTGAGTGCCAGACGATATCTGCACCCAGTTCCAACGGGCGTTGAAAGACTGGCGTGGCGAACGTGTTATCGACGATCAACAAAGCCTCATGCCGCTTTGCGACAACGCTCATTGCGGCAAGATCAGTCAATCGCATTAAAGGATTCGTTGGCGTCTCCACGAGTAGCGCGCGCGTGGACGCAGTCATCGCATCTTCAACCCGTTGCGGATCACGCGTGTCCACGTACGAGAATGACAGGCCCAGATGACGAAGAATTTTATCAAACAGTCGGAACGTGCCTCCATATACATTCTCCCCGCAGACGATGTGATCGCCCGCGCGGAACAATTTCATGATGGAATCGAGACATCCCATTCCGCTCGAAAAGGCAAATCCGTGACGGCCGCGTTCCAGCGTCGCGACGTTTCGTTCCAAGGCTTCCCGCGTGGGGTTTTTCCCGCGAGCGTACTCGTATCCCTTGTTGTCGCCGAGTCCGTCTTGGACGTATGTGGAGGTCAGGTAAACCGGCGTCATGATGGCGCCCGAGAGGGGCTCCGGTCGTTGTCCGGCGTGAATGGCGCGGGTCGCGATACCGCCCGCAATGTCTTCGTCAAAAATGCGCGTCATGGGCTCCGTCTGGTGGGTGCAGAAGAGGAAGGTAGCCCGCGCGGCATGGAGTCGCGACCGCCACGTGAGCCTCGACCAGCCGCCTAATGCCACCCGTCGAAAATCCTGCGCAGTTCCCAACAAAGCGATGCCTCATTGTTGATGATGAGGTGGCGTTGCGTGCGGTACTCCGACGTTTAATGGAGGCAGAAGGCTTTCGCTGCGACGAAGCCTCGTCGGGTGTTGAGGCGCTGGCATTGCTCGATACGGAAACGATTCCGCTGGTGCTCTCCGACTTTCATATGCCGCGCATGGATGGCGGGGAACTCCTGCAGGAAATTCATCGGCGCTGGCCCGATACTGCAGTGGTCATGATTACCGCCGTCTCCGATGTGGATCTCGCCGTGCGGTGTTTAGAGGCGGGCGCGTTGGACTATCTCACCAAACCTTTTAGCATCGAGGAAGTGCGCGCCCGCGTCGGGCAGGCGCTCGAGAAGCGTCGATTGCTGATTGAGAACCGGTCATATCGCACGCAGTTAGAAGAGCGCGTTGTGCTGCAGACACGCAAATACGAAGAGCTTTTTCTTGCGTCGCTCCAGTCTCTCGCCGACGCGCTTGAAATAAAAGACGCCTACACGTGGGGGCATTCGACGCGCGTGTCGCGCTACACCACGTTGATGGCCAACGAACTCGGTGTTGACCCCGAGTTGTGCGAACAGCTCGAACTAGGAAGTCGGCTGCATGACATCGGGAAAATTGGTGTACGTGAAGCCGTGCTGAATAAAGAGGGACCCCTGACGACTGACGAATACGCGCACGTTATGGAGCACCCCGTGATTGGATGGCGCTTGATGGCGCCGTTGCTTCACGAAATGCCGTATGCCCTTGCTGTTGTTCGCTCGCATCATGAGCGCTTCGACGGCCACGGCATGCCCGATGCGCTGCGCGGACATGAAATACCGTTGGTCGCTCGCATTACGGCCGTCGCGGACTCGTTTGATGCGATGACCAGTGGTCGTCCGTATCGAGCGGGCATGAGCGTGGACGATGCGGTTGCAGAATTACGGCGGTGTTCTGGTTCGCAGTTCGATCCCGTGTGCGTTTTGGCGTTCGAGCGTTCAATGGAAAATCAAGCGTTCCCGCGACCGGATTGGAGCGTGCAGCGGCCAACGCGCGGTATAAAGATCGTTGCGTGATTAGCACGTGCCGCCGCGAAGCTCACGTTGCCGGTTGGAGCGTGACGCCGGTTCGTGCGTAAAAGCGTTCTTGTACGAATTCGGTCGGCGGTGTACCAGTCCAACGACATGCTCGTAATTGATGATTGCGAAAATCGCCGTCGCGAAAATCAATTGCTTCCGTAAGCGCGGCGAAGATACTTGCATTGCCCGACACGAGGGTGATCTGTTCGTGCGCAATGTGCGCAAGCGCCGTCCCTGCATGAAACTGTTCCATCGTCGAGACGCGTGCGCCTGCGAGCAGCGGTGCGACGCCCGCCTCGATGAACCCGGATGGTTGCGAGTACGGAAGCAAGGCGAGCACGTGATCCGCATTCGTCATCGCCGCGGCACCGGCGGTTGCGTGTCCCATCGCCAATACGTCTCGATGCGTCAGACTCACGCGCATGGATGCACTGACCAGTGGCGTGCCGTACGTCACGATGCACTCTTCGTCTTGGCCCTCGGCGTCGCGATCACCTTCAAGCAACAAGCCATGGTGTGTTCCGAGTTCGACGCGTGTGCTGCGCAATCGCGCTCGCACGTGCGCGAACTGCGGACTTTCATCGAGCAGCACTGTTGGGAATTCCGCCGGTAATAATGGCGCGAACACTTTGGTGGTGAACACCGCACCAACGTTGGCGTCAGCAAGCTGCCATGCGATGTCAGGGATTGTCGCCAACGGATTTATTAACAGCGCGCCGCGTCCCTCACAGGCGGCGAGGGCCGTGAGAAAGGCCGGCCCCGTTGGTAAGAAAATGCCCGCACGACGGCCGGACATGGCGCGGACCAGCAGCGCGCTTCGCTGAAGGAGCGTTAAGCCAGCGGCGACCAGTTGTTGACTCTCAAACGTGTCCAAGCGAGCACGACGGGCGGCCAGCGCAAATGGTAACAGCGATAAGGGATCGGGCATCAAGAGACAGACTACGCGCTCGCCGTCGCGCCCGCCATCCCGCGCAATTAATGAGTGCTGAGTGCCGCTCGTGTAACGAACCGGACCACGAAGCGTCTTATATTTACGTAGGAGGCGCCAAACAAATCAGGCGCACTGCTCACAGGTTTAGTGACGCGCGTTACATGTCGCATTGGTCTGATGCGCACGTCACGATAGCTTCACCGAGTTCCCAGCGAAATCTGAGCGTCCGAGGCGCGTGATGGCATTTGAAGGGCTGATGGTGAGTGTATCCGGTGTGCGCGGCCGCGTTGGTGGGGCGCTCACCCCGGAGATCATGGCGACCTATGCGGCCGCTTTTGGCGCGTGGGCCACTGCCGGTGGTGTGCGGACCATTGTGGTTGGCCGCGATAGTCGCGTTTCCGGAGCCATGTTCACGCGCGTGGTGCACGCGGCGCTGGAATCGGTGGGCTGTACGATTATCGACGTTGGAATGGCGCCAACACCGACCATTCAGTTGGCGGTCGAGCACCATCACGCGGCCGGTGGTCTCGCCATCACCGCGAGTCACAATCCCATTGAGTGGAACGCGCTCAAGTTTATTAGCGCATCGGGTTTATTTCTTTCGGCTGCCGAAGGCGCGGCCATGCGTTCGCTACTCGATAGCGGAATTCCACGCGCAACATGGGATCAGCTTGGTCACATTGTCGTGGACGAACACGCGGTGTCGAGGCATATCGCGCAGGTGCTGGCCTTGCCATACCTCGACGTGGCCGGCATCCGTGCGAGAAAATTCCGCGTCGCGCTTGATTGCTGCCACGGAGCAGGTGGCGTCATCATGCCGCAGTTGCTTTCGGCACTCGGCTGCGAAGTCTTCGCGATTCATGATGAGACTGATGGTCGCTTTCATCGATCGCCAGAACCCACCGCCGATAATCTTGGCGAACTCGAAGCATTGGTGCGCAATACGCAGGCTGACGTCGGCTTCGCGACAGATCCGGATGTCGACCGGTTGGCGTTGGTGGGCGACGATGCACGCGCGCTCGGTGAGGATTACACGTTAGCGCTGGCTGCTCGCACCGTGCTTCGGCATAGACCGGGACCCGTCGTCACGAATCTGTCGACGAGCAAGGTCGTGGAAGACGTAGCACGTGATGCGGGCGTGCCGTTCCATTTCGCCAAGGTAGGCGAGGTCAATGTCGCCATCGCGATGCGTGATCATGGTGCGACCATTGGTGGGGAGGGAAACGGCGGCGTTATTCTTCCGGAGTTGCATTTGGGTCGCGATGCGCCGGTCGGTGCCGCCCTCGTACTGCAGCTCATGCTGGAAGAGGCGCGACCGCTTTCGGACGTCGTCGCGGCGCGGAAACGCTACGTGATAGTGAAGGACAAGCTGGATCGCCCTGATGCCCCGCTGGATGCGGTGTACGCCGCACTCCTGCAGGCGTTTCCGGAGGCCGCGGCCGATACCCAGGACGGTCTGCGGTTGGACTGGCCCGATCGGTGGGTGCATCTACGCCCAAGTGGAACGGAACCGATCGTGCGTGTAATCGCTGAAGGATCGACGGAGGCGGACGCGCGCGCGCTGATTGCGCAAGCGCGACAGCCACTCAGTACGTTGTCGTTCGCTCTCTGACTCACACAGAACCACTAGGCATATGTGCGGAATCGTAGGATACATCGGAATGAAGGATTCGACGCCCATCCTGCTTGCTGGTCTCAAGCGGTTGGAGTACCGTGGCTACGACTCAGCCGGCGTTGCGATCATGAATGGTCGAGGCGTCGAAACGAGGAAAGCGGCAGGTAAGATCGCACGGCTTGAAGCGGTGATCGAACAAGATCCCCCGCATGGTTCGCTGGGCATCGCGCATACACGTTGGGCCACCCACGGTCCGCCAAACACGATTAATGCGCACCCGCATCTGAGCCAAGACGGTACCATTGCTGTCGTGCACAACGGCATCATCGAGAACGCGACGGTGCTTAAGGCTGGCCTCGAAGCGCGCGGGTTTGTCTTTCGTTCGGATACCGACTCCGAAGTGCTTGCGCACCTCGTCGAAGCGGCGTACGCGGGTAACCTCGAAGCCGCGGTCATTGAAGCGTTGCGGCAGGTAGAAGGCACGTACGGCATTGCGGTCATTTCGAGCAAAGAGAAGGACAAGTTGGTTGCGGCTCGCAAGGGCAGTCCGCTCTTAATTGGATTGGGTGACGGAGAGTACTACATCGCCTCAGACGCCTCCGCCATTCTCGCGCACACGCGTGAGGTGGTGTATTTGGACGACGGCGACATCGCGGTAATCACGCGCGAAGGCTACAAAGTGCTTGATCTGGATTCAATCGCGCGAGACAAACCCGTCAGTCGCATTGAGTGGGATTTGCAGCAAATTGAGCGCGGTGGTTACCCGCATTTTATGCTGAAAGAAATCTTTGAACAGCCGATCAGCGTCGAGAACACGATGCGAGGTCGCCTCATTCTTGAGGAGGGTTTTTCGAAACTCGGCGGCTTGAACATTTCGAAGGAAGACCTACTGAAGATCGACAACATTATCATCACCGCCTGCGGCACCAGTTGGCATTCGGCGCTGATCGGCGAAATGATGATCGAAGAACTGTGTCGCATTCCGGTCGAGGTGGAGTACGCATCTGAATTCCGCTATCGGAACCCCATCGTGACGCCCACTACGTTGTGCATTGTCATCTCGCAATCGGGTGAAACGGCGGATACACTCGCTGCGATGCGCGAGGCGAAACGTCGCGGTGCGCGCACGTTGGGCATCGTCAATGTCGTAGGTTCGACAATCGCACGTGAGGATGACGGCGGCATCTATGTGCACGCCGGCGCCGAGATTGGTGTTGCGTCAACGAAGGCGTTTACAAGTCAAGTGATCGCGCTCGCGCTGTTCACGCTCAAGCTCGCGCGCCTGCGCGATTTGTCCGTTGAGCGCGGCCGTGAGATTGCGCAGGCATTGGCTAATCTGCCTGAGCAAATTCAGTCGATTTTGGATCGCGCGCCAGAAATCGAAGCCTTAGCTGAAGAGTTTAAACGCGCATCAAACTTCTTGTACTTGGGACGCGGTTACAACTTCCCGACGGCACTTGAAGGCGCGCTGAAACTGAAAGAAATCAGCTATATCCATGCGGAAGGATATCCGGCCGCTGAGATGAAGCATGGACCGATCGCGCTGATTGATGAGATGATGCCTGTGGTTTGCATCGCACCGCACGATTCGGTGTTCGGAAAAATCGTGTCGAACATTCAGGAAGTGAAAGCGCGAAAGGGCAGAATTATCGCGATCACTACGCGCGACGAGCCGTCGTTGGCCGGCAAGTTGGACTACGAGTTCCGCATTCCGGAAACGATCGATCTGCTTACGCCGGTGCTGGCCGCTATTCCGTTACAGCTATTGGCGTACTACATCGCGGTCATGCGTGGCTGCAATGTGGACCAGCCAAGAAACTTGGCCAAATCGGTGACGGTGGAGTAAGCCGTCGCGGGGCCGCAATCCGCTAAATTTCTGGAATGAGCACCATCGTAGACTTTCCAGAATCGGCGCTGCCGGTCGCACCCGTGGCCGTGGCACCAAGCGGCAGTGCCGCGGCGCTAGCGAACCGTCGCGCTCGCGAGATCGCCAAGCGGCGCACCTTTGCAATTATTTCACATCCCGACGCTGGTAAAACCACGCTGACGGAAAAGCTGCTGTTGTATGGCGGCGCAATTCACCTTGCTGGCTCCGTCAAAGCGCGTCGAGCGACGCGCCATGCCACGTCGGATTGGATGAAGCTCGAACAAGAGCGTGGCATCTCGGTCACGTCGAGCGTGTTGCAGTTTGAGTACGAGGGATTTCAGCTCAATCTGTTAGACACGCCTGGACACGAAGATTTTTCGGAAGACACATACCGAACGCTCGTGGCGGCGGACAGCGCCGTCATGCTGCTCGATAATCGAAAGGGTGTCGAAGAACGTACGCGACAATTGTTTGAAGTGTGTAAGCGACGTCG
>JANYFO010000126.1 GCA_025362635.1 Gemmatimonadaceae bacterium
CCAGAAAACCAACAGCAATTAAAAGCCGCGCCGCAGCTACGACTCGAAGACAATCGCCCGCTGCAGTACGGATATTTGCAATACAATTTGCACGTGCGGGGCAAGACCATGCGGCAGGGGCCGCCGCACCCAGTGCTTGGCGATGCGAGCGTACGGCGCGCGCTGGCCATGGCCGTTGATCGGGAGCGGGATGCACGCAATGTGTTTGATATGTTTGGATTAGTCGCGCTCGCGCCAGCACCGCGTGCATTCATTCCGGACACCAACGCGTTGAAGCAAATTCCATATAATCCTCCAGCTGCACGCGCGCTGCTCGATTCTGCAGGCTGGCGCGTGAATCCGCGCGACAGCATTCGCGAGCGGAACGGCGTGCGCCTGTCGTTTGAAATGATGACCGCAGCGTCGAGTCAATCGGGGCAAACCTATACCGTGCTCCTGCAAGCACAGTTTAAAGCCATTGGCGTGGACGCGAAACCGCTCACCCTTGATGGTCGCGGCATGGGACAGCGCGTAGAGTCTGGCAATTGGGACAGTTTCATGAACACATGGAGCATGTCGCCCGGCCGACTCGGCATGCCGCTGACGTGGAGCACGCGCGGAAGTCTCAATTTTGGAGGCTATGCCAGTGTCGTGTTTGATTCAACGCTAGATCGCGCCTTGACTACGTTCGATGCCCAAACCGCGCGCGGTCGGTGGACGCGTGTGTTTCAGCAACTCATCGATGATCAGCCCGGACTTTTTCTGTACGAACAGCGTACACCGGTGGCGATTCATGTACGAATCCGTAACACGCCACTGCGTCCAGATGCATGGTCGGCCGGGTTGGCGGATTGGACCATCGATCCTACGCAACGCATTGCGCGTGACCGCATCGGTCTCGGGAGCGCACGCTGACGCACGTTGCGACGCGTCTTGCTCATCGCGTCGCACAAGGCATGCTCGTCGTGCTGGTTGCGGCGACGGCGGCCTTTGTGTTGCTACACGTCGCGCCGGGTGATTTGTATTCGACCGCCGGTAGCGGCAGCGGCATGTCAGCCTCGGTGCGCGCGACGCTTCGCGCGCACCGAGGCTATGATCTGCCCATCATGCAGCAGTATGCGCATTGGCTACGCGCATTCATCGGCGGCGATTTTGGATGGTCCGCATCGCAAAATCGCTGGGTGGCTGACATTCTCATCGACGCACTTCCTCGCACGTTGGTCCTTATGGTCTTGGCGTTCTGCTCAAGTCTCGCGTTAGGGATGGGCATCGGCGCATGGCAAGGAGCTCGCACAGAAACGCGTGCGGCGAAGTCGGATGCAACGGACCGGGTCGTTTCTTTCGTCACGCTGCTCGTGTACTCGTTGCCAGAGTTTTGGCTCGCGCTTGCGTTGATGTTCTGCTTCGTGCACTGGTGGCATGTGCTGCCCGCCACCGGTGTCGTCGGGGATGCGTACGCGTACATGTCCGCGAGTGAGCAAATTGTTGATCGATTGCGACATCTCGTACTACCGTGGTTGTCGCTAACGCTCGTGGGCGCGGCAGTCTTCACACGATTTCAGCGCGCGGCCATGCGCGACGCGATGCGCGAACCATTTGTACGAGCTGCGCGGGCCAAAGGTTCGCGTGAGTCGGCGGTGCGCTGGCAAGCATGGCGCACATCGCTTTCGCCCATTCTCTCCGTGGCGGGTATGCTCTTCCCTGCGCTTTTAGGCGGCGCCGTGTTTGTCGAAGTCGTGTATGCGTGGCAAGGCATGGGCTACGAGTTGCTGCGCGGCATCGCAGCGCGGGATTATGAAATGATCGCGGCAATCGTCGTTATCGGCAGCGCGATGACTTCTCTCGGCAGTCTTCTCGCCGACGTGGCGCGCGAGTTCGTTGATCCACGCGTTCGCGCTGCATGATGAACGGTCATCGCCCTCTTTTCGCACCACGTCTCCTCGTACCGCTTGCCGTAATTGTGGTTCTTGCCGTCATCGCCGTTACGGCGCCGCTCCTTTCGCCCTTCGCGTACGACGCGCAACTGGACATCATTGCGCTTAAAAGCGTCGCTCCTTCCGCACAGCACTGGTTTGGTACCGACAACACATCACGCGACGTCTTCAGCCGAGTACTGTTTGGCGCGCGCGTCTCGCTGCTGGTCGCCGCAGCATCCGTCACACTCGCGCTGTGTGTTGGCACATCGTTCGGCGCGATCGCCGCACTTGCGGGTGGTTTCTGGGACGCGCTTTTTATGCGAACGCTCGACGTCCTGCTCTCCATTCCGCGCTTACTTATCCTGCTCGCCGTGAGCGCGTTTTGGTCACCCATGCCGCTCTTCCCGCTCGTGGTGCTCATCGGGTTAACGGGCTGGTTTGACATCGCACGTCTCGTCCGCGGGGAAGTGCACGCGTTGCTCGGGCGTGACTTCGTGCTGGCGGCGCGTGCGTGCGGCGTCCGTCGCGCGCGCTTACTGGTGCGACACATCTTGCCTCATTTGATACCCACCTTAACGGTCAGCGCGACACTCGGCGTCGCGTATACCATCGCGCTCGAGGCTGGATTGAGCTATCTCGGCCTCGGCGTGCAAGAACCGCAGGCGAGTTGGGGCAGCATCATGCGGTTGGGTGCCGCCTTCGTCGATACGCAGTGGTGGATGACGTTTTTCCCCGGACTTGCTACAATAATCACAGTTCTCGCGTGCAATGCGCTCGGCGACGCCTTGCGCGACCTCTACGCGCAATAGAAAGTTCCCGCGTGACTCCTACTCGCAGCCAATTGACGTCGATCCCAGACGCGCTTCACGATACGCCCCTGCTCAGCGTGCAGTCGCTCTCGGTATTTTTCCGTACTGCGGATGGCGCCGTGGCGCGCGCCGTCGATGGCGTGAGCTTTACGGTCGATGCGGGCGAGACAGTGTGCGTCGTCGGCGAATCGGGGTGCGGTAAGTCCGTCACCGCGATGTCGTTACTCCGTCTTGTCGCGCCGCCTGGGAAAATTGAGCCCGGTAGTGCCATTCGGTTTGACGGCCGCGATCTGCTCACGTTGCCGGACGAAGCCCTGCGAGATATTCGCGGACAACACATCGCGATGATTTTCCAAGAACCAAGTACGGCGCTCAATCCTGTGCTTACGGTGGGCTCGCAGGTGGCGGAGGTTGTGCGCGTGCACACCACCGCGTCGCGGCACGACGCGTGGCAACGCGCGGTCGACATGTTGACACAGGTTGGGATTGCAGATCCTGCCGTGCGCGCAAAGCAGTATCCGCACGAACTGTCCGGCGGCATGCGTCAGCGTGTGATGATCGCGATGGCGCTGGTAATGCATCCCAAACTCGTGATCGCAGACGAGCCTACCACGGCGCTCGACGTCACGATACAAGCGCAGATTCTTGAGCTGTTGCGCGAGATGCGCGCAAAAAACGGCATGGCCTTGTTGCTCATCACGCATGATCTCGGCGTCGTCGCAGAGATGGCATCACGCGTGATCGTCATGTATGCCGGTCGCGTGGTGGAGGAAGCACCCGTCAGCGCCCTGTTTAGCGCGGCTGCACATCCGTACACTGAAGGATTGCTTGCCGCCGTCCCGCGGCTTGGCGTTGAGCAGACACGACTCACCACCATCCCTGGCACTGTCCCCCCGTCAACCGATTGGCCCACGGGGTGTCGTTTTCGCGATCGCTGTGCGTATGCGTTTGATCGTTGCGCAATTGAAGAGCCCACGCTTCTGCAAGTTGGATCGGCGCATCGCGCACGGTGTCATCTTATCGAAGAACCGGAGCGTCGAGTGCCTCGTACTGATCGCCTCATATGAGCGACACCCTCTCGTCGCCGCTGCTTCAAGTGCGCGGACTCACCAAACACTTTCCCATTCGCAGTGGAGTGTTTGGTCGCGTTACGGGGCACGTAAAGGCTGTTGATGGCGTGTCCTTTGACATTGCGCGTGCAGAAACGCTGGCGCTCGTCGGAGAATCCGGGTGCGGCAAAACTACGACTGGGCGCACGATCCTTCGGCTCGTTGAACCAACCGCTGGCGCTATTCACTTCGACAACGTTGACATCCGTGCGCTCCGTGGTGAGGCGTTACGCAAGATGCGACGTCGCATGCAGATCGTGTTTCAAGATCCGTACGGTTCGCTGAATCCGCGCATGACGGTTGGTGCGGCCATTCGCGAAGGCCTCATTGTGCATCAACTGGCCGAGGGCGCGGCGGCACAGCAACGCGTCGCGCAGTTGCTGGACGAGGTGGGCCTTCGCGCGGAATACGGGAATCGCTATCCGCACGAGTTTTCTGGCGGACAGCGGCAACGCGTGGGTATTGCACGCGCGCTCGCCGTCGAACCGTCATTTATTGTCTGCGACGAACCCGTGTCGGCCCTCGACGTGAGTGTACAAGCGCAAGTGGTCAATCTGCTGCGTGACTTACAACGCGATCGCGGACTCGCCTATCTGTTTATCGCACACGACCTGGCTGTGGTCGCCCATATGGCGGATCGAGTGGCGGTGATGTATCTCGGTCGCATTGTCGAGTTAGCACCACGACGCGCGCTGTTCGGGATGCCGCTCATGCCTTACACGCAGGCGCTCCTATCCGCTGTTCCAGTGCCAGATCCAACGGCAAATCGAACCCGCATTTTGTTGCCCGGCGAACCACCATCGCCCGCGAACCCGCCAAGTGGCTGCGTCTTTCATCCGCGCTGCCCGCATCCGAAAAAGGATGACGCGTGCACACGGATTGTCCCACCGCTTGAAGAAAAGGCGCCTGGCCATTTCGTCGCGTGCATCAAGCAGCCGGTGCTCATCACCCATACTCCATCACCATCGTGAACATGCTCGTTTTCGAGCCGGTGTCCGCTCGCGCTGTGACCGACGTTGATCGCTCTTTTTTTGGACATCCGCGCGGTCTTGGGATGCTCTTCATGACCGAGATGTGGGAGCGCTTTTCGTACTACGGCATGCGAGCGCTGCTCGTGCTGTATTTGGTCAATGCCCTTAAGTGGGACAAAGCCAGCGCGGCAAATCTGTACGGCACGTACACGATGCTCGTGTACCTCACGCCGCTCATCGGTGGCTACATCGCCGACCGATTTATCGGCACGCACCGCTCATTGCTTATTGGCGGACTCATTATCGCCAGCGGGCATTTCGTGCTGGCGTTTCCTGGCATGACAGCGTTTTACAGTGGACTTGGACTCGTTGTGATTGGCACGGGCTTTTTCAAAGCCAACGTATCTACCATGGTGGGGCAATTGTACGAGAAGGGCGACACTCGTCGCGATGCGGGATTCACTTTCTTTTACATGGGCATCAACACCGGCGGATTTCTCGGTCCGATTATTTGCGGATACTTTGCGCAAAGTGATCAGTTCGGCTGGCATTGGGGCTTTGCGGCGGCGGGCGTAGGAATGCTCGCGGGATTGTTGATGTACTCACTCGGCAAGAACAAGTATCTCGCGGGCATCGGCGATGCACCGACCGCTGCATCGCGCGCGGCTGAGGCCACCAACGCGTCAATCGCTGATGACGCATCCACGAAAAACGGCCTCATTGGCGCCGTTGCTGGCGCGGCCGTCTCGTGGTTTCTCTCCGGCAGTCTGCTTAGTGTACTTGTGGGCACCATCATTGGTGCCGCCCTCGCCATTACGATCCTCGGTACGCAAGGTGAGGAACGCAAGCGTGTCATCGCGCTCTTCATCGTCG
>JANYFO010000129.1 GCA_025362635.1 Gemmatimonadaceae bacterium
CCGCCGCCACCACCACCGCCGCCACTTCCGCCACTGCTCGCATCAATAACGCGGATGGGAATTTCCTGACCAACAAAAATCTCTGCCGAACGATTGTTAAGAATCGTGATACTCGGCTCCGATTGCACGTCGGCGAGCGACGAGGTTTGTAACGCGTTCAGAAACGCGGTCAGCTGGTAGCGCCCGAGTGCGGTGCTGTAAATCAGGTTAAGGGCGTTGGGCTTGATCGCATTGTTGGCATTCGCGATGCCGGCAATCGCATTGCCGCCGAGGGCGATGCGAGCGGGGCCTTCGAACGGCGTGCCGCCACCGATTGCGTCGGGTACGCCGTCGCCATTGGTATCGATTGGCTTGAGCGTGTTTGGATCGGTGCGCGGGACGAGCTGTTGGAAGAACTGCTTATTCCCGGTACCCAGATCATACGCGAGTCCAATTTCCTGAATGCCGGTGCGATTGACGAAGATGATTTTCGCTTTGATTGCAACTTGCTGCGTGCGAATGTCGAGTTCGGCGATACGCGCAATAATTTCCGGCAAGCGAGAGGGGACTTCCGTGATGATCAGCTTGTTTGTTGTGCTGTCGGCGGTGACGGAACCGCGAATGGTGCAGCCTTGGCCGCTCGTGGCGTTGTTGCTACTGCCGTTGTTCTGTCCACCCTGACTGCCCTGATTCATGGGCACGCCCGTTTGCATTGTTGAAAGACCAGTGCAATCACGTGCGAGTAGGGCCTGGATCGTTGTGCGCAGTGCGTAGGCTTTGGCGTAATTCACGTCGATGATTTGCGTGATCATCGGCTCCAGCGATTGGTTCGATGCGAGATTTTTGTAGGTATCTACGGTGATTATTCCGCTCGCATCTTCGATCGCGGCGAGTCCTTGCCCTTGCAAAATTGCCTGCAGGGCGACGTCCCATGGCTTATCGCGGACGTCGGCCGTTACGGTGCCTTGCACATCTTTGCCGACGACAATGGAGCGACCGGAGAACGTGGCGAAGACTGCGATAACGTCGCGTATATCCGTGCCGTCGTAGTTCACGGTGATGCGCGGCTTTTGCTGGCGACGTGTCGCCGTTGCGGGCTGAGCCGTTGGGCTGACTGACTCGGTGCCGCGCGCGTCGTACCGTTCGGCCTCGACGCGCATTTTTTGCGATCCGGGGCGGCTCATCGGCGACTGGTCAGCGCGTGCGGCGGTCTGGGCGACTGCGTGTGCGACGGCCTCGGATGCGGCGGCTGACATGGGTTTCGGTTCGAAACTCTGTTCCGCTTTGCGCGTGGTGTCGACAGGTGCTGATGCCGGAGCTTCTGAGCGTCCGACGGCCACTTGTGTCACGGCGTTGCTTGACGTTGCGGACTCCCACCGTGCGAAGGCAACGCTTGCCCCTTGCACCGTCAAGCGCACATGCTCGCCCTCGCGAGCCACTTTGTATTCATGTGTTGCGTCAAGATCGATAACGAGACGTACGGTATCGCTCCGAAATTGTGAGACGCGCACATTTCGAATGGGTCCGCGCGTGTGCCCGTCGTACGTGAGGCCGCGCATCGCAATGCTGGCGTCCCCGAGATCAACAACAAGGCGCGACGGGCCTTCGAGCGTGAAGTGACGCACTGTCACTGCCGCATCGAGCGCTATAAGAATGTCTGCCCCAGTCGCACTTGGTGCGATGCTGATACCGGACACGCGTCCGCGTCCCGGAGCCGACTCGCTGTGTCGCGTTGCCGAGTCGGAATGCAGCGCGATCGCGCGGTGCCGTGGCCACGGCGTGCGCATTGCCGCCAACGACTGTGGCGTGCGCAAGTGCCGCTGCCATGAGCGCGACGGTGGTCTGTCCTATCATTGATTCCTCACTTTCGCTGTGTCGCTGCTGAGTCGGAGCGTTTGTTCTCGGTTGAATCCAAATTCTTCAACTGTGAACTGCACGGATTTTTCGCTGATGGCGGCCACACGGAGTCGGCCGATTTGTTGTCCCACACGGATGCGATACTGCGTTTTGGAAAAACTGTCGCGCAGAATGGCGACAGAGCGATCGCCGTCTGGATCAAAGGCAACCGCCGTGAGGCGCAAATCGCTCAGCAGCGGGCGAATGTCACTGGTGCTCATCAGCGACTTGTACGGATCGCGTCGACCCGAACTCGCGTAGTCGAAGACCTCGCGTTGAATCGTAATTTCTGTTGGCATTCGACTGACTTTGGTCGGACTCGTGTTTGGCGCCACGGTTCCGGCAGATTCCGTTGTGATGGTGCGAGCAACGGCCGTGGGCACAGCACGTTGCGGCGCTTTTTGCGCGCTGATCGATGACGATGCGATTGCGAACAAACTGGTCGCGAGCGCACTGACGTGGCAGATGAGGCGGATCATGAGGTGCGCTCCGGAGTGACGACGGGCTTCACCGGCGTTGTGCGTTCGACATATGTCTGCAGCGTGATTGTCGATGCGAGGGACGCCTTGTCCGATGTTTTCACCGCGGTCGGCATCGCGCTGCGTGCCGATCCGGCGATAATTGAGAAGTTCACTGGTGCGACGATGCGCGCGAGTGAACCGACATTGGCGAGGAATGCGCCGAACTGGTGATAGCCGCCGATGATGGTGATTGTGTAGCGGTACGTATCGAAGCGATCGCCTGGGATGACGGCTTCTGGTGTCACGCTACCCACGTCAAGGCCAGCGCGTCGCGCTGCCGTAGAGACTTCTTCGAGTAACGCGGGGACTTCTTGTCCCGTGGGCACGAGACGTCGCATGACGACAAGTGCTGAGCGATTTTCCGCCGCTTGCGTGCGTAGTGTTTCGATACTACCCGACGCAAACTCGTGGGCGGCGCGTTGATTTGCGCCTTCCAGTGCCGCGAGGCGCGACGTATCGGCCATGATTTGATCCTGTCGCGTGGCGTACGGATACATGTAGTACGCGGCGGCAAGGGCGAGCGCGGCGACGCCGATGGCGAACGTCGCTTGATCGCGTTTGGACTGTGGGAGCAAGGCCATAGGATCCTCGGATCAGCGGACCGGGACGACGAGCGGCGAGGTGCGGACGACCCCGGCGGGCGGAACTTCGAATGCAGCGGTGAGCTCGAACTGCGTCACGTCTTTCGCATCGACGATGACGATTTCTGATTTTGTCAACGACACGTGTTGGATGAACGGTGACGACTCGAGTTGCCGCATGAACATCGTCAATGCTTGGATATCGACAGTCTGACCAATAATCCGAAACGTGATATCGGGACGCGTAGTAATCGAGTCGGGAATGACACGAACTTTTTTTATTGTGTCTTTCGCGGCTGCTGCAGCGACAGGCTTCACGGATGCGAGGACGCCATGGGTGGTGTCTGCACCGGGAGGCAGTGGTGTTTTACTTGTTTGTTCGAGTACCGTGAGCCACGTGTATGCGGGCAGCGCGCGGCTCACTTCGTCGAGGATATGCGCCCAGTTGTACCGATTGTCATCGATCGTGCGAATGATCTGCAACTGGCGATGCACTGAATCTCGCTCAGCGGTGAGTTTGCGACGGGCATCAAGTACGCGTGAGTATCGCGTTGAATCGCGCACGACGGTTTCGAGTTTTGCTCCGACTTCACTGGCGCGTGCTTGTTGCGTTGAGAACAGCACACCGACCGATGCAACGGCGACAATTACTGCGGCTGCCGAGCCGATGAGCCAAGGGTCACGGATGCGGCCACCGAGGTTACCGAGGGTGCCGGCGACGTCGAATCTGGCGCTGCCGCGTCTCGTTTTTCTTTCACCGGGGAGGAGATTGACTTCGATCATCATGATGAGATTCCTCAGGCCGCAGCGCGGAGAGCAAGACCGACGGGCAGCATCAAGAGGGGGGCGACTTCATCGGTGGACAAAAATTCCATGGCGCCTTCTCGTACCGTAAGTCGAGCGAGCGCGTTTGCTGGTTGCACGGGGATGCGTAAGCGCTCCGAGAGCCACTCCAGCAATCCGGGGACGCGGGCGCCGCCGCCGCACGCGTACACAGCGCGGATCTGACCGAAGTTACGCGACGATGTTGCGAGAAACGTGGCGGCGCGTTCGACGCCCACCGCTAACTCTTCACCGCGCATGGCGATTGAGCCGTCGAGTACGGGGGTGCGATCAAAGCTGCGCAGCATCGTCTCGGCATCTTCTCCGCCGATTCCGTGCTCTCGTTGCAGGTCTTCACGAAAACGCCGCGTTCCCACCGTAAGATCTCGTGTGAGAATGGGCACGCCTTGGTCCAAAATATTTAAATTGGTGATTTCGTTGCCGATGTTGAGCAACGCGACTGTGCCTTTCATCGCGTCCGGATGGTTTGCCTCAAACGCGTTGTGTAGGGCAAACGCATCGACATCAATAACAGCGACCGAAACGCCTGCATCTGCGAGGAGATGGCGTTTCGCTTCGACGAGTTCGCGTTTTGCCGCCACGAGCAGCACTGACATTTCGAGACCATCAGCGTCGGGATCGAGAATTTGGAAATCCAGCTCGACCGATTCCATGTCGAACGGGACGTGCTGCTCTGCTTCCCATCGCATGAGTTCGCGCGCTTGCGCTTCCTTGACGCGTTCGATGGCGATTTTCTTCACAATTACATCGCGGCCGCCGACTGCAGCAACGATTCGCTTTGTCTTGACGCCAGTGGCGGCGAGTGTTTGGCGAATCGCGTCGGCGACAATGTCGTGATCCATAATTTCGCCTTCAACAATAGCGGTATCATTGAGCGGCGTGACGACCACTTTGATCAACTCCGGCGTACCGCTTGTGTGATCGATGACAACGGCCTTGACGAGGCCAGATCCGACATCGAGTCCGATCGTAATTTTCTTCCGGCCGAAGAACGACATAGCGTTTGGGGTTACGCTGGTGGTGGTCGCCGATATGCCCGATGCGATTGCGAGACGCGAGGGGCCAGACACTTTGACCTGTCTAAATCGGACTATTCTCCC
>JANYFO010000159.1 GCA_025362635.1 Gemmatimonadaceae bacterium
CGGGACCGCCTGCGCGCCTCCATCAAGGAGCTCACCGACGGATTGGCGATCGACGAACAACGGCTGGCGCAGGAAATCGCCATTCTTGCAGATCGATTGGATATCAGCGAAGAAATGGATCGATTTAACGCGCATATCGCAGCCTTTCGTGATGCATTGCACCAGCGCGCAGTCGGCGATGCAGTCGGTAAGCGATTGGGTTTTCTTCTGCAAGAAATGCTTCGCGAAGCCAATACGACCGGCAGTAAAGGCGCGGATGCGGCTATCTTGCACGATGTGGTCAGCGTGAAAGAGGAGCTAGAGCGTATTCGCGAACAAGTCGAGAACCTCGAATGAGTCCATTTCCGGTCATCCTGTCCGCTCCGTCTGGCGGAGGCAAGACAACAATCGCGCGCCGATTGTTGGAGAGAAGGCCGGATGTGGGTTATTCTGTAAGTTGTACAACTCGCTCCGCCCGTGACGGAGAGGTGGAAGGGCGCGATTATCGGTTCTTCAGCGCAAACGAGTTTGAACGGGCGCGCGACGCTGGTGAATTCGCCGAGTGGGCAGAGGTGCACGGATGCTATTATGGTACGCTGCGCAGTGAAGTGCGCCGCGTACTTGCCGCCGGGCAACACGTGTTGATGGACATTGATGTACAGGGGGCGCGACAGTTTGCTGCGGCGTTTCCAGACACGGTGTTGGTGTTCATCTTACCGCCGTCCGGTGAGGTTTTGAAGTTGCGATTGGCGGGACGAAAAAGTGAGAACAGTGAACGACTGCTCACGCGACTTCGAAACGCTCGCGCCGAGCTTGGTGAGGTGGGACGTTATCACTACGTGGTCGTCAACGACGAACTAGAACGTGCGGTAGATCAGGTGGGCGCCATTATCGATGCCGAGGGGTTGCGGCACGATCGGGTGCACGCGGTGGAGGCGCAGGTGGAGGCGCTGATCGCGCAGCTCGAACAGGAAATCAACGTTTACAGCAAAGGCGAGTGACTTATGCAGGTTTTTACGCCCGGCGATGTCTCAAAGCACGCAACGAACAAGTACCTGAGCGTTCTCATCGCAGCGAAATTCGCGCGCGTGTTGAACGAATTTCCGCGTGATCGTTCCATCCACGAAAAAAAGCTCACGACGCGCGCGCTCGAAGAGCTCGCGGGTGGCGAAATTGATTACAAAGTCTTGCCACGTCGTCGCACACCCTGACGCAACCGCACGTTCTTGAAAGCGCACGTGCGCGAACGGAACGTGCGTCGTGGACGCTAAGGATCGGCTCCGGCGCTACCTCGAACAGCGCCGCGAGCTTGGTGAATCGGAATTAGTGCTGGACGCGATGTCGGTCGACGATTTAATGTCGATGATTGGCGCCAAAAACTTGAAGAGCGCGCAGAAATCGGCACCCGTCGAGCATGCGGAACTCGTAGCGCCAATTGCTCCAGTGGTCGCGGAGGTCGTGCAGGTCGCGCCGGCACCGCAACCCAGCGTGCGTTTCGATGCGTCCGTCACCAGTAATTGGCGGGAAGTATTGGGACAGCCGACAACAGCGTCGGAGTCCATTGCTGCGCCAACGCCGAAGGCTTTACCACTCAGTCGGCGTATTGACGTCCATGTCCCGACCTGGTTAAGTGCCCTCGAATTACCGATGGGTCTCCACGTCGTGCATGCGGCGGCAGACGACCATGCTGCGCAGCTTGCCTCGCACGTCACGACATTGAAAACACTCGACGAGGTCGCCGAATCCGCGCGCCAATGTACGCGGTGTGCGTTGCATAGCAACGCGAGACACGCCGTGCCTGGCGAAGGCAATCCGCTTGCCGATTTCGTCTGCGTCGGCGAAGCACCTGGTGCCAGTGAGGACGAGCAAGGACGACCATTCGTTGGCGAGGCCGGTGAGCTGCTTACCAAAATTCTCGGCGCCATTCAGCTGGAACGCAACGACGTGTTCATTTGCAATGTGTTGAAGCATCGACCACCGATGAATCGTGATCCGTTGCCGGACGAGGTACACGCGTGCCAGCCATACCTTTTACGTCAATTGGAGCTCATTAAACCGCGCGTCATTCTCGCGCTCGGTCGTTTTGCAGCACAAACATTGTTGCAGACCGTTACGCCCATCGGCAAGCTCCGCGGTCAACTGCACGCATTCCACGGTATTCCGCTTATTGTCACATACCATCCCGCGGCGCTGCTTCGCAACGAAGCGTGGAAGCGTCCAACGTGGGATGATGTCAAACTGGCGCGTCGCGTGCTTGATGCATCTCGCGCAGAGTCGCTGCGCAACGCGGCCAGCGAATAGCTTGCGACTGTCATGACAAATCTTCCGGTTCCCATTCAGGCGGCACTTCCAGCGACGCGCGATCCGTACAAAGAACGTCGTCCGCCGTGGTCTGAGGAAGCAGAACAAGCGGTACTCGGCGCGATGCTGCTCGATGCGGACGCCGCCCTGCGCGCCGCCGAGCATGTGGACGATACAATGTTCTACCGCGAAGGTCATCGCCGGCTGTTCCGCGCAATGTTTTCGATAACAGAGCGTGGTGGGGCCGTCGATCCGCTGACGCTCGCGGACGAACTCGATCGTCGCGGTGAATTGGAGGGTTCGGGCGGGCGCGAATATCTCGCATTCTTACTCGATGCCGTGCCCACCGTCGCCAATGTCGAATACCACGCGCGTATCGTCAAAGAAAAAGCGCTGCTGCGTCGGCTAATTGAGGTATCGACAGAAATTGTTGGTGAGGCGTTTGAAGGACGTACGGATGCCGCAAAGTTGCTCGACATTGCGGAGTCCCGCATTTTCGAGCTTGGGCAATCGAAAGAGCGCAGCGGTTTCTCGCGCATCAAAGAGTTGCTCTGGCCGGCGATGGAGCGGCTTGAATTGCTCGCACAACGTGAGTCCGCGATCACAGGCGTACCCAGTGGATTTCACGAGCTGGATAGTCTTACCTCGGGCTTTCAACCCGCCGATCTTGTCATTGTCGCAGCGCGTCCATCAATGGGAAAAACCGCATTCACGCTGAACATCGCACAGCACGCCGCGATCACCGCGAAAACAGGCGTGGCGTTTTTCTCGTTAGAGATGAGTAAAGAGTCGTTGGTGCAACGTATGCTTGCGAGCGAAGCCCTCATCGACGCGCAGGCGCTGCGTAAAGGTGGTAGGGCGCTCGATGAATCGATGCCGCGGTTGGCACAGGCCGCAGGTATTCTCAGTCATGCACCTATTTTCATCGACGACACGCCCGGTATCACGCTCCTTGAGATGCGCGCCAAGGCGCGTCGACTTAAGGCCGAGCACAATATCGGCCTCATCATGGTCGATTATCTGCAACTGATGAGCGGGCCGTCGAATTCTGAAAATCGTCAGCAAGAAGTGTCACAAATTTCACGCGGCCTCAAAGCGCTCGCGAAAGAATTAAAGGTGCCCGTGATCGCGCTGTCGCAGCTCTCGCGCGCACCCGAACAACGCACGGGTGACGACAAAGGACGTCCGCAGCTGTCCGACCTTCGCGAATCTGGCGCCATCGAACAAGACGCCGACGTGATCATGTTCATCTTTCGCCAAGAAGTGTACGCCGAGCGCGACGAGACCGGTCGTCTGAAAGACCCAACGCTCGAAGGCAAAGCGGAGATTATCATCGGCAAGCAGCGAAATGGTCCGATTGGCAACATCCGATTGTTCTTCCATAAGCAGTACACGCGCTTTGACAACTTCTCCAGTCGCCAACCGCCGAATGATTTTGGTGGTCCGAAATTGGTCAGGGCACCCGACGATTCTGGTCCGCCGTACTGATGGCGAGAGCGCGTACGGTGTATCGCTGCACGGACTGCGGCGCGGAATTCCCGAAGTGGGCAGGGCGGTGTGAACGCTGCAACGCATGGAACACGCTGGCTGAAGAAACAGTGGCCGTCGTTGTCACCAGCAAGCGATCCGCTGCCCGCGCGCAATCGGGCGTTATCGGGAACGTCGTGCAACTCGGCAACGTCACGGGTGCGGAGACGCATCGCTGGAAGACTGGTCTGGACGAATTCGATTTTGTTTTAGGCGGCGGCATCGTCCCAGGCAGTATGGTGCTCGTTGGCGGTGAGCCGGGCATCGGCAAGAGCAC
>JANYFO010000195.1 GCA_025362635.1 Gemmatimonadaceae bacterium
GTGGTCTCCACGCGAAACACGACGTTGACCGGAACTGCCATTGGTTTCGTCACGAACGCGAACAACTCGGTAAGCGCCGGTGCCACGACGACCGGGCAAGGTGGCTTCACGGAGCAGCGTCAGTTCGGATATTTGTCGCAATTGCAGATCGGTAGCGACAACAAACGCTTTGTGCAGTTCGGCGTGCGCATCGACAAGAACTCATCGTTTGGTTCGACGGCTCCGGCGTTTGTACTGCCGAAGATCGGTGGTAGCTGGGCCATTTCCGAAGAGCGCTTCTTCACGCCGCTCACGCATCTCGTGAATACGCTTCGGTTACGCGCTGCATACGGCACCACCGGTCGTTCTCCCAACCCAGGTGACGCGCTCACGACGCTTGTCTCGTCGGCGTTTAACATCGCTGGAACAACGGCTGCTGGCGCCATCCCGGGCAACCCCGGTAACGCCGGTCTGAAGCCGGAGCGTGGCAGCGAATTTGAAGCCGGTTTAGATGCCGGATTCTTCAACAACCGCGTCTCCGCGGAGTTGACGTACTTCAAGAAACAGACGAAGGATTTGATCATCGCCCGTCCGATTCCACCGTCACTCGGATTCTCCTCCAACCCGCTTGCAAACATTGGGTCGGTTGTGAATAGCGGTGTTGAACTCGCACTAAACATCAGTGCGATCAGCACGCCCAACTTGCGTTGGGACGTTCGCGCTGGCGCGAACACGTTGCACAACGAACTCACCAGCTTGGGCACCGTGCTGCCGTTTAGCCTTGGCGGCGCCGGTCGAGCGCTGGTCGGTCAGCAACTCGGCGTATTTGTCTCGAAGAGAATTCAGTCGATCGATGTCGCGAACAACAAAGTCATTGTTAGCGATACGCTCTCCCCGATGGGTAATCTGTTCCCAGCGGTCGAGTGGAATCTTACCAACACGATCACGCTGTTCAAGAACTTCCGCGTGTCGGCACTCATCGACGCAAAACGGAATTTCTTGGTGCAAAATTTCACGGCATACTTCCGCGAAACACAGCTGGTCCGTTCCAATCTGCGCCTTGATCCAACCGCATTGTCTGCCTACGAGCGTCTTCGTCGTTTTGGCGATCCGACGCCCGGTAACCCCGCGTTCGTCACCGTCTCGGGCAAAGCAGCGACGGTCAGCGACGTGATTGATGGATACCTCGAGCAAGGCGATTTCCTTCGCTTGCGCGAGCTCTCCGCCACGTACACGTTGCCAAATATTTTGATCAAAGGCTTGGGCAATGTGAACGGAGCATCGATCACGCTGGCCATGCAGAACGTCAAACTGTGGACCAACTATTCCGGCGCAGATCCAGAAATCAACGCGCAGTCTGGCGCGTTCTCGCGACAGGACTTCCTCACCCTACCGAATCCGAAGAAGACCGTGCTTCGATTCAACCTCAACTTCTAACCGCGAGATGATCCTCATGAAAAAGATTCAACGCGCGGCTACGCGCACGGTAATAGGGGCCACGTTGCTGTTCGGCGTGGCGGCCTGCTCTGACAAGTTCTTGCAGGTGACGAACCCGAACGTGATCGACGCGAGCACCGTCGATCCGGTGTCGGGCGCCGCAATTTTGGCCGCGTCGGCACAACAGAATTTTGCGACGGCAAACGGTTGGCTGAGCATGTACAGCAGCTGGTTCGCGGGAGAAGCGAACGTCTCGGATACGTTTCCCACGCGCAACGAGTTTGGTTTTCGTCTGATTTCCGATCTCAACGGTTCGCTGCAAACGGATGTTTGGGCACCGATTTCGCTGGCTGCAGCTTCAGCGAAGACGGTGCTGGACCTGACGTTGCCGACGCCAACGACAAACATCAACATCGCACGCGCCGCTACGTTCCGCGGTTTCGCTATCTTGATGATCGCCACTGATTTTTGCTCGGGCTCGTTGTCGTCTGGACCGGAATTGACGACCGCACAGCTCTTGGACTCGGCGTCGTTTTGGTTTGGAAAGGGAATCGATGTTGGTAAGGCCAACGGTTCCGCAGATGGCGTGGCGTTGTCGAACGCGGCAATGGTTGGACGGGCGCGCGCCAAGCTGCAAAAAGGTGACAACGCAGGTGCTGCCGCAGACGCGGCTGGTGTACCGGCCGGGTTTGTGTACAACCTCGTCTACACCGACGATGCGAACAGTCGCACGCGCCTATCAAACCGTCTTTTTCAGTTCACGTTTGATCGCGGATCCATTAGCGTGGCGCCGGCCTTTCGTACGGCGACCGACGGGCGCGTGCCGTTCCTTCCACCCGGCGTTTCCAAGCTGAACGCACAGGATGCCGTTCCGGGTGGTTTTTATCAGCAGACCAAGTTCAACGCGTACAACGCATCAATTCGGTTGGCTTCGCGTCTCGAAGCGGACTATATCGCGGCCGAAGCCTCGAAGGACGTCACGCAACAACTCACGCTGATCGGCGCTCGTCGCGCGGCCAATGGCCAACCGGCGTACGCAGGACAATCGGACCCAGCCAGTGTCATGACTGAGCTCTACAACCAGCGTGCGTTTGAGTTCTACCTTGAGGGTCGGCGTTTGGCGGACTTCCGTCGGTCGCCAGCCTCAACGAGCTACATCACCGCATCAGGCCAGCCGTACTTTAAGCCGGGCTATGCGAACACGGGTACGCAGACGTGCTATCCGCTTCCACGTGCGGAACGCGATAACAATCCGAACATTCCGAAAGGGTGATCGGCACGACAATGCTGTTGTGATGTAACGACAAGCAAGAATGGGGCGATTCGCACTGTGCGAGTCGCCCCATTTTTGCGGCTGCAAGCCGGACGATCAAAACAACGATGTCGCGCGCTACACCACCGTACAGGAAAAATCTTCACCCTGCCAGCGCCGCTCATCCGACCAGTACAACGTGAATTGTACGAGGCTTCCCGTCGGCAGAGATGCGGTTGGCAATTCTGCAGCATACACGCCAGCGGACAACTGCTGCGCCGGCGAATCGGTAACGCGCATCCACGCATCGGATGTCCAGTGCACCGTGACCGGCACCGCCGCGTCGATGCGAAGTGTCCGGCCAGCAGGTAACGCGCGCACCGGTCGTGAAAGACGCCACGCCGTCACACGAGCAACGTTAACGCTTTCCACATAGCGCGAGGTTGCGTAGGGCGGGCAATCGTAGACACGTTGTTCTTGCAATGACCGCAGCAATTTCACGTATTCCGCGTGCGCCCACACCAAGGGCATCGCCGAACCAGTGGCCTGACCGTTAAACAATTCTCGCTCAACAATGTCTGGCGCATTCCAGATCTGTTCGGGAAGTAATCCCTCCTCGCTCGCCTGCGCTCGCATCACCGCAGCAAGACGCGACGCTTCGTCAAAATTCCCTGCGGCGATTTCATAGTGCGCCCGCTCGCCAACCAGCAGCGGCCACCCGCGTCCAATAC
>JANYFO010000216.1 GCA_025362635.1 Gemmatimonadaceae bacterium
GCGCGGAACGAACGCCACGTTCGCTTCGGCAAGTGCGCGAACGACGTGCACAACTTCTTCGCGGGTGCCGGGAAAAACGGCGAGTCCCGGGGTAGCGTGATAGCCTGGGAGTCCGTCAGCGTCATACGCGACAAGTTCTGATGCTCGGCGTTTTACCCAGCGCGTGCCGACGATGGTTTCAAGGTTGTTGATCAGCGTGGCGTCGACGGGCATGGCCGGAAGATATCGACGGGATTGGGGATATGAACGGATGAACTGCACGGGGACAGGGATAAGCTGAACTGATGAAAAACGATAACGGCGGATACGGCGAATGCGATTCCTGGATGACCGCGGTCACGCCTCCCCTATACGGTCGACGTTTCTCCCGACATTCCCGGAAGACCATAAAAACAAATGGGCGCCCGAACAATTCGGACGCCCACTTTTTGTGCTATCTCATTGTGAACAGGCTATCTCACTCCGTACCCCAAAATCCTGCCAACGCGTTTCCGTCGGGTGATTCGCGGAGTTTTTCGAACGCGCGTTCGCGGATTTGACGAATGCGCTCGCGGGTAACGCCCATGAGCGCGCCGATGCGCTCCAATGTCATCGCTTCTGCTCCTTCATCGAGCCCGTAATACAGGTACAAGATCTTACGTTCGCGCGGTGTGAGATATTTACGGAATACACGGTCGATGAACTCGCGCATCAACTTGAAGTCGGTGGACTCTTCGATGTCGGTATGCGTTTCGCCGGCGAAGCGTTCGCCCAGCGTCGAGGCTTCGCGATCTTGCCGATCAATCGGCGCGTCTAGCGAGACTTCGGTGCAGGAAATTTGTCGGGCCGAACGAATTTGTTCGACCGGCTCCTGCAACACTTTGGAGACTTCGTCGTCGGTGCCTTCTCGGTTGAGCACCTGCGAGAGAATCATCTCTGCACGCGCCAAACGGATGAGCTGTGAGTTTTGGTTTAGTGGGATACGCACACTACGGGTTTGTTCGGCCAGCGCCTTCAACACGGCTTGGCGAACCCACCATACCGCGTACGAAATAAACTTGACGCCTTGATCGGGATCGAATTTTCGTACGGCTTTCAGCAGGCCTTCGTTGCCGATGGCGACGAGTTCGCTGAGGTCGAGTCCGTGTCCTTGGTACTTCTTCACATACGAGATGACAAAGCGAAGATTCGCCGTGACAAGTCGTTCGGCGGCGGCTTCGTCGCCTTTTTGTGCCAGCCTCGCCAGTCGACGCTCTTCATTGACGTCGGTGATCAGAGGCAGTTTTTGGATGTCGCGCAGATACTGGTCGAACGCAGTGGAGGGTGAGGAGCGGAAGAATCCTCGCTGAGAACGGGTCTCTGCGGATCTACTGGCGGTCGCTGCCTGCATACGCGCCTTCTCCGAACGTTTCCGTGGGACCGAGCGTTGGTGCTGCGCGGTTTCTAAGGTGGGAGCGCCACGATAATGGTGGGGTGTGGAGCGGTCAACAGCTTTTTTTATGGGTTAGGGGTTAGGGGTGAGGGATTAGGGACGTCAAAGGAGAAAAAGATGCGGGGGACGAGCGACGATTGCTGTTGGATGGTAGCGACAGAAAATACGAATAGACGAGCTTGGTTAGACTTGAAAAAATATTGTGAAGCGTAAACCATTTAAAATCAATAGATTAGCTAAAGCATTATGCATGAGCTCGTTTGTGGACCAGAGTTTGCAAAGTGTTGAGTTTGCTAAGCTGGATTGCTCCTCAACCGAGACCGACCATGAATAATTTGATGACCCGCAAGATCCTTACTGCTGCTGTCGCCACTTTTCTTGCGCTGACGCCGGCACTCGCTTTTGCTCAGACTTGGGCTACCTGGACCGGCGCGACGTCTGGACCGGTGAACGGTGTGCTTGGCAGTACCACCGTGACATACACAGGCGGCTACAACCAAGCGTACGGGGCGGGAGGCACCGACTTTTGGTCGTCTAACGGGGCCTACACACAGGGTGGCCTTACCGCGCCGACCAATACGAGCTTCATCCGCATGGTGGCGCCGGAATCCGGTACAATCACGTTTGGTTCGGCCGTGGTGAATCCGTTCATCGCCTTCATCAGTGTTGGACAGACTAATGTGCCGGTGAGCTACAGCTTTAGTTCACCGTTTACCGTGGTGTCGAACAACAATGTGTCGTGCGCGTATTGGGGGTGCGGTTCGTACTCCGTGTCTGGTAACACGCTCACGGGCCGCGAATTTAGCGGTACCATTCAATTTGTCGGCACCTTCTCGTCGATTTCGTTGTCGAACTCCCCGGAAGAGTTCTGGCACGGCTTTACGGTTGGTGCCGAGAGCGTGACTGGTCCGCGAGGCGACGGTATTCCGAATGTAGTGCCCGAGCCGTCGACATATGCGCTGATGGCGGCAGGGTTGGCGGGACTTGGACTAGTGAGCCGCCGCCGCCGTCGGGCAGCGTAAAAGCGGGCTGGGTTTGCAGAGTTTGACTCCCACAAACCATCGCGGTTTGTGGGATTTGTGCTTTTCGTCTGTCTATGGCGCCGACTCCAGCATCGCATGCCGCAGGACATCGAGCACCACGGCGTCTGGAACTGCCACTGAATAGCGCCCGTCTGCGGATTCCATTTCACCAATAGCTCTCGGCAATGCATATCGCACCGCGCCGCTGCGCGCTTTTTTGTCGCCGCGTGTCGAATGCAAAATTGCTTCGGCTGTGAGTGAACAGTCACGCGGCACTGTCGACGGTAGTCCAGCACATTTCACCGCATGTTCGACATCCCGCGTCACGCTTTCATTCGCAAGTCCAAGATGCTGCGCTATGCGCGTTTCGAGCACCATCCCGATCGCCACCGCGTCACCGTGCAGGATCTCGTAGTGCAACTCGCGTTCGATGGCGTGCGCGATGGTGTGCCCAAAGTTGAGTACGTGTCGAATGCCGCCTTCCCGCGCATCGTACGCCACGACCGCAGCTTTGATGCGCACACTGCCCGCTATCAGTGAGGGCAATGCCGTCGCGAATGCACCATCGCGATGAATGATGTCGAGCTCGCGCATCATTGCGTCGAAATACGCTCTATCGGCAACAATGCCATGTTTGATCATCTCGGCGAGGCCACTCCGCAGCACGTCATGCGGTAGCGTCTCCAACACGTCGGGATCGATCAGGACGGCGCGCGGATCGTGAAAGGCGCCTACGAGATTTTTACCAGCGGACGTATCAATGCCGGTCTTGCCGCCAACGGATGCATCGACCATCGCCAACAGTGTGGTTGGCACCTGCACAATCGGCACACCGCGCATGAAAGTAGCCGCAACAAATCCCGCGAGGTCCCCAACGACACCGCCGCCGATGGCTACGACGGTTGTATCGCGTCCGGCGCCCCAATCAAACAATGCATCGGTGAGTTGCGCCCAACGCTCGCGTGTTTTCTCTTGCTCACCCGGTGCGACGGTGACGCAATGCGTGCGTTCGCGCGGGAAAGTGGACAGCATTCGTTCGCCGTGGAGCGCTGCAACGGTGGCGTCGGCTATGATGGCGTATTGGTGCGCAGGTGCCCACTGCGCGACTAGGGTGCCCAGCGCCGAAAGCGCGCCGCGTTCGAGATGAATCGGATAGGCGAGTGGCACATCCAACATGGTGCCGAGTGGCACTACCAGGTCACCTCGCCTGCACCGGCGCGCCTATTGGCGACGCGGGCAAGCATGAACAGCAAGTCGGACAGGCGATTGAGATAGACCACCACTAAGGCCGGCAGTTCGATGTCGTGCGAGAGATGTACGACGCGACGTTCCGCACGACGACATACGGTGCGCGCTACGTGCAGCGCGGCGGCTTTGGGAGTTCCACCGGGAATGATGAAACTGCGTAACGGTTCGAGCTCTTGCTCGCAGATGTCGATCGCGCGTTCGAGTTCAGCAATGCGCCCATCGTCAATGCGCGCCTTGCTGAGTTGCTCTTTCATCTTGTCGTGATCGGGAGTCGCCAAAAGCGCACCGATCGCGAACAGATCCTTTTGAATAGGCACGAGGACTTCATCGATGCGTGGCATCATTTCTATGGAACGCGCTATGCCAAGCGCCGCGTTTAACTCGTCTACGTCGCCATAGGCCTCGACGCGCGGGTGGTCTTTGCCGACCCGCCCTCCACCAAAAAGCGCCGTTGCGCCTTCGTCCCCAGTTCGCGTGTAGATCTTCATAGACATGAAAAGTAAGCGTTGCTAACCTTCAACGATGCATACGCACCCGATTCAGGACATCACGATCATTGGCGGCGGCCCCACGGGCATCTTCGCTCTCTTTTATTCCGGCATGCGCGGCGCCACAGCGCAAATTGTCGATGCGCTCCCCGAGCTTGGCGGCCAGCTGACGGCGCTTTATCCGGAGAAGTACATCTTTGACGTGGCCGGGTATCCAAAAGTTCTCGCGAAGGATCTCGTGCGATCGCTCACGGAGCAGGCCAAACAATTTCACGTTGAATCGGGCTTGCCGACGCATCTCGGACAGCGCGTTGTTGGGCTGGAAGAGGCGGACGGACATTTTGTATTGGTGACCGAGACGGATCGTTTTCCGACGCGTTCTGTCTTGGTGGCGGCCGGTATTGGCGCGTTTCGTCCGCGGCGTTTGCCGCAAGCATTTGCCGAGCCGTGGTATGGGCGGGGCGTGTACGACCTTGTGACCAATCCGGAGACGTATCGCGGTCAGCACGTGGTGATAGTCGGCGGCGGTGACTCTGCCTTTGACTGGACGGCGCAACTTCGTGAGCGCGCGGCATCCGTGACGTTGGTGCATCGTAGTGATCGATTTCGCGCGCATGCGGCGACGGTGTCGGAAGTGCATGCAGCGGCGGCGGTCGGCGACGGCCGCGTGAACGTGCACACGTTTCATGAACTGGACGCTATTCACGGCGACGAGCGCCTTGTGGGTGTGCGACTTAAAGACATCAAGACAAAAACAACGCGAGAGGTTCGTGCAGATGTAGTGCTGCCGATGCTTGGCTACGTCAGCGACCTTGGTGCGCTTCTCGAATGGGGTTTGCATATCGAGAAAGACGAAATTGTCGTCTCCAGTACTATGGAGACGGGTCGAACGGGCGTGTACGCAGCGGGCGATATCACGACGTACGCGGGGAAGCTGAAGCTGATTGCGACGGGATTTGGAGAAGCGGCAATCGCGGTGAATCAGGCGGTGCACTGGATTTATCCGGAGAAGAAAGTGAGTCCGGGGCATTCGTCAAACTTGGCGATTTTTGGGCAGAAAGATGAGTAACGCGGTTGTCGAAATTGACGACCGCGGATAACCCCACAGATCCATTGTGCGGATACTGCGCGAGCAGCGGTAACTACACACCCATTGCGCCATGTTTTTGCTCGGTCGCGGAGACTACACGCGCACCCGAGGGTCGACGCGCTGATACGCCATGTCTGTGAGCAAATTGACCAACACAAACACAACGGATAAAAAGAGTACGGTGCCTTGAACAGCGGGGAGATCACGTCTGGAAATTGCTTGCACCACGTAGCGGCCAATGCCCGGCCAACTGAAAATTGTTTCTGTTAAAATGCTGCCGGTGAGATAGGCACCGAAATCGAGTCCGATCACGGTGACCACGGGGATGAGCGCGTTGCGGAGCGCGTGTCGAACAATGACGACGCGTTCGGCGAGTCCTTTGGCGCGCGCGGTGCGCACGAAGTCGGCGCCAAGTACTTCAAGCATGGCGGAGCGAGTGACGCGCGCGAGATACGCGATGGAGCGAGAGCCGAGTGCGAGCGCGGGGAGCACGAGAAACTGCCAATGTCCGTAGCCGGAGGCAGGCAGCCAACGTAGCGTGACGGCGAAGAGCACAATGAGCAATAATCCAATCCAATATACGGGAAATGAGATGCCGAGATACGTGAGCGCGAGTGCGGTGCGATCAAACCATCCGTTGGGGCGAATAGCGGCGAGCACACCGATCGTGATGCCCGACAGCGTCGCGAGTACCATTGCCGCCGCTGCCAACAACTGCGTGCGCGGAAATCTTTCGGCGATGTCTTGGATGATGGGTCGATTGGTGATGTACGATCGACCCAAGTCGCCGCGCAGAATACCACCCGCGTAGTGTGCGAATTGTACAAATACAGGTTCATCGAGCCGTAAATCCGCGCGCAATCGCGCGATGGTAGCGGGATCGGCGCGTTCACCCACCATCGCCTGCACCGGGTCGCCGGGGGCCACGTAGAGCAGCAAAAAAACAACGACGAGGACGCCGAATAGGGTGGGGATGGAGAGGACGAGGCGACGGATGAGGAACACTAGGGAGTAGGGATTAGGAGTTAGGGGTTAGGGAGTAGGAAGTAGAAAGGAGGGATAGACACAAACCCCTATCCCCTATCCCCTATTCCCTATTCCCTATTCGCACTTTGGTCCAGCGCTGGCCATTAAAAATCACTGGGACTTCGAAGCCCTGCACCCACGGCTGAATGGCATACAGTTCGTTGTAGAAAAACAACGGCATGAGACCGACACTGTTGTATGCCACGCTATCGGCCTGTCGATAGAGTGCTGCGCGCTTTGTCGGATCGGCTTCTTTCCGTGATTGATCTACCAGTTGATCAAATGTTGCATCGCTGAAGAACGACACGTTGCCGCCTGCGCCGCGGTTGGCCGAGTGCAGGAGGGGGTACAAAAAGTTTTCCGCGTCGGGGTAATCGGCGTACCAATCTTTCAGCACCAAGTCTGTTTGACCTGCGCGTGCGGCCGCGCGCATGGAGCTGGCGTCACGTTGCACGATTTTTACGCGGATATTGGCCGCGGCGAGATAGGCTTGAATGGACTGCGCGAGGCGTGGAAACGGTGCGGTTTGCGAGCACCAAAGTTCGACGTCAATGCCTTTGGCAAACCCCGCTTCGACGAGCAGTTTGCGCGCGGCGGCGCTGTCGTACGGCAAAATTTTTCGCAACGTGTCGGCGCCGTCAAGCGATGGCGGAATGACTCCAGCCGCCACGCGTCCACGACCGGCGAGCAATTGCTTGAGCAGCGTGGGCACGTCAATGGCGCGCGCGATGGCTTGGCGGACGCGCACATCTTTCAGCGCGCCGCGTGTGGTGTTCACACCGATGTACCACAGGCGTAGTGCGGGCGCGCTCGTCAGTTTGGCCTGTTTGGAGTCGGTTTCTTCCCAGGCTCGGGTTTGATCTTCTGGCACATACAAAATGTCCACGGTACCACTTTCAAACTCAGCGACTGCGGTCGACGGTTCGGGGATAATGCGCGCCAGTAGCGTATCGATGGTGGCCGCGCCGCCAAAGTACGTTGGATTGCGAGCAAACTTCAGGTAGTCATCATGCTTCCAGGCGACTAAGCGCCACGGCCCAGTGCCGATCGGATGTTCGCTAAAATCAGCACCAATGGAATCGGGCACGATGGATGCGACGGGCATCGCGAGGAGTTTTGGGAAAATCGAAAATGGTTCTTCGAGCGTCACAATAACCGTCGAGTCATTCGGAGTTTCTATGCCGAGCGATGTGCTTGTTCCGTTGGCAAAGGCGTGTGCGCCCTTAATGGGGTACAGCGGCCACACCTGTCCACCTTTTGTGGCGGGGTCGAGCACACGCCGAAACGATTGTGCAACATGACGCGCGACGAATGGTTTGCCGTCGTGAAACAGGACGCCTTGGCGCAGATGGAACGTGTAGCGCAATCCATCCGAGGAGACGTCCCAACGTGTGGCGAGTGACGGCTCGACCCGGGCGTCTGGGGTAAACCGGGTCAGACCATCAAAGAGATAGGCGACCGCACGACCCGTTGGCACATCGGTTGAACGCGCAGGATCAAGCGAGCGCGGATCGTACCAATCGCGTGAATCGACGAGCGTGTGCCGATCGGCGGAGGGTTCTGCGCTACGGCAGGCAGCGCTCAACGTGACGCACACCAATAGCGGTCGAAGGCGTGAGAAGACAACACGAGTGACGGGCATGCGCAGACGTGGTTGACGTTGAGCGAGAGACGGGAGAACTTTGAGTAGCGCGTGACGCGCAATCTATCAACGGAATATGCCGACGCCTCGGTGATTCCTCCTGCATTCCGAAGTGCCTTACCGCGTGCGCGGAGCCAACGTCCTCAAGTACCTCCGCCTCGCCATCCTTGCGGGTGTATTTCCCACCACGGTGGCCGCGCAGGATTTGTCCTGTGATCGTGGTGATCGCGAGGTGCGCGCGCTGCACTTTACGGGCAACCACGAGTACACATCGTTTGCGTTGGCCGCAACCGTCGTGACGTTGCCGTCGTCGCTGGCGGGGCTGCCGGTTATCGGCGAGCGACGCTGTCTCGACCCTGTTGAATTTGCGCGGGATGTTCAACGATTAGAAACGCTCCATCGTCGTCGCGGATTTCCCGATGTAAAAGTTGATACCATTGTACGCACGCTGCGCCGCGGTGTGATTGACATCACATTCACGATTCGTGAAGGGATTCCGATGCGCGTCAGCGCATTGCGCATTACGACGCTAGGCACACCCAGTGATGTCATAGTGGCCGAACGCCTCACGAAAGACTTTCCGTTGCAAACGGGTGGGCTTTTTGATCGGGGTGCACTGGAAGCCGGGCGTGATACGTTGGTGCGTCGCATGCGCAATATGGGATGGCCGCAAGCCGAAGTTTTAGTGGCCTACACCACGAACACCTCGTCGCGCACGTCGGATGTGCACGTCACGATGGTGCCAGGCACACGAGCGAAGCTGGGTCGCATCGCAATTGTGGTCGATTCAACGACCACCGGTGCGCGACGCGTGTCGGACGCGACCATCCGTCGAACGATGGCGCTGCGCACCGGTGATTGGTTTTCGGCGCGCGCGATTATTGACGCACAACGTAGTCTCTACCAGACGGATGCCTTTCAGCGTGTGGACCTCCAACCGGATAGCGCGCAGCCGCCGGGCGATTCGACGGTAAATCTCACGGTCCGACTTCTGGAAGGCGATCGTTGGGCTGCGCGCGGCGGGTTTGGCTGGGCAACGCTCGATTGCTTTCGGATGGAAGGCTCGCTGACGGATCGTGACTTCTTACCGTTCGCGCAACGACTTGAGTTGACGGCGCGCGTGAGTAAGATCGGTCTTGGCGCTCCGCTCGATGGCGCGCCTGCGCTATGCCAAGGCCAAGCGCGCACGGATCCGTATAGTCGAACGCTTAACTACTACACCGCGATGACGATCCGGCAGCCCCTGCGTGCTCGACAATCGCGTGTGCCAACACTCACCGTATTTAGTTCGACGCTCTCGGAGTACCGCGCGTTCTTGCGACGCGCGCCGATTGGTGGCGCGCTCTCGTTGACGAATCCGCTGCAGTCTCGATACCCGAGTACGTTGTCGTATCAGCTGGAACTGGGGCGCACGGAAGCAGAACCAGCATTTTTCTGCGCCGTGTTCAATGCGTGTGATACCGATGCGCGTAATTTTTTGCAGCGCAACACGCGGCTGGCGGCGTTAGAATATTCGCTCGTCCGTGAACGCGTGAACGATCCGCTGCGTCCGTCGGCCGGAAGCACCGTGCGGTTCAGTGTGCGTCACGCATCGACGTTAATTGGGTCGGATAAATCGCAGCAGTTTAATCGTGGCACTGGTGACGTCACGTGGTATCACTCGTTGATTGGCGGTGCGACGCTCTTACTGCACCTTCGCGGCGGGATGGTCTTTGCGGGTGGGACGCAACCAACGCTTGATGGCTTTATCCCACCGCAGGAACGTTTGTACGCGGGCGGTCCAACCACCGTACGCGGGTTTCGACAAAATGAGCTTGGACCCGCGGTCTACATCGTCGATCGCTATCGCCCGGTGCTGTCGGGAGGGCAGGTGTACTATCGTGCCGACTCCGGCAGTATTACCGAACGTGTTGTGCCGACGGGTGGGAACACCTTAGTCGTGGGCAATGTGGAAGTGCAGGTGCCGAGTCCGGTGGCGCCGCGCCTGTTGCAATTGGCGTTGTTTACCGATGCCGGCCGGTTGTGGAATCGCGTCAGCGGCACGCAAACGGGGGCGCTAGTTGACGACGGTCCAGCGATAAAAATTACGCCGGGATTGGGTGTCCGCATTGTTTCACCATTTGGTGCAATTCGCGTTGATCTTGGATACAATCCTTATCAACTCGCGAGTGGTGCCGCGTATTACAACGCGCCGTTGCAGGCCGGCGTGGCGCCGTTGTACTGCGTAAGCCCGGGAAATCAGTTGGCGATTCGCACGGCTACGATACCGGCGGCCCCGGCGTTGCAGGATGCGGGCGCGTGCCCCGCAACCTTTCGTCCAATGCGGACTGCTGGATTTTTGCGTCGTTTAAACCCAAGTATCTGGATAGGACAGGCGTTTTGATGATGACGTCGCTGATGGTGCGTCGATAAATGGCGCGTCGTCGCACGGTTGTCTTGGTTACGGCTGCGGTCCTCTTAGGGATCGGCGCACTGTGTGTGGGTGCGATCGCGACGCTCACGCAAACGGACGTCGGTCGGGCGACCATCATGCGCGCGCTCGTACCTACAATCGCGGCAACCATACCGGGCAAGCTGTACGTAGGAAAAGTTGGTGGCACCCTATTCACTGATATTACCATCGATTCGTTGTCAATTCGTGAACCGAATGGTGCGCCGTTTATCAGTACAGGTCCAATTCGCATAACGTACGATCCACGCGACTTGCTTGATCGACGCATCATCTTGAAGTCGCTTGAAATAACGCGACCAGTTGTGACGCTCGTCGATTACGGCGATGATGATTGGAACTGGAAGCGCGCCATGCGTCGTGGAGGTCCAAAATTGCCGGAGCGCCCGGGAAGTTTTGGCCAGTTTGTACAAATTGACACGGCGACCATTCACGAAGGCACGTTAGTGGCGCGCTTACCGTGGGATCCGGCCGATTCGCTCAAGGGAGCGAAGCGCGACAGCGCGCTGGCCTTCAATATTGCGCGGCACGACGGCGAAATTCGACGCGACGGCAAGCGTACCGTTCGTGTGTGGCGTTTCATGCGCGGCAACCTTGCGCTTGGAAAGTCGCGGTTGGCCGATCCGGATTCCGCCGGACAACGGTTTGCGATTCAAAAGTTTGACGTGGTGTGGGTGTATCCGCCGTTTTGGTTTCGCAATATGAAAACCACCGTGAGGAAGCTCGATGATTCGTTGTGGGTCGATGACGCGCATTTCAACTTGGCGCAGTCGACCGGGCACGGCAGCGCCAAAGTCGTGTGGGGCAGCGGCATTCCCGTTCGGTATGATGTGCGCTTGCGCGGCGACACCGTGGCGATGGCGGACGTGGCGTGGATTGATCCGTCCTTGCCGCATACCGGCGGCGGGAGTACGTCGCTTGTGATCAGGAATGATCCCGAGGAATTATCGGTCATGGAGTACATCCTGACCGATATGGATACGCGTGCATTGCGATCGCACGTGCGCGGCCGCATGACATTTGCCGTGGGTGGACCCGTTCTGCGCGTCACGGATGTTGCACTTGATCTAGCGCCCGCGCACACCGATTTGCTCAAACAGTTCAACGGCAAGTCGTTTCCGTACGATTGGCAGGGCGAGCTGACGGGGCGCGTGGTGGCCCGCGGTGGTCCCGTGACCCGCTGGGTGATGGACGATGCAACGGTGGCGTACACTGATGCGCATGTTCCAGGCGCTGTCTCACGGTTTTCGGCTGCGGGAATGCTTAATATTTTTAAACCGGCCGATGCGGTGTTCAACGATGTTGCCCTTCACATCGATCAATTGGATTTACGCACTTCGCGTTTTGTGAATCCGTTTTTTCCAGATGTGCACGGGCTTGTGCGTGGATCAATGCATCTTGATTCGTTATGGTATCACGCAAAATTCTCGCGGGCCGATCTTGTGCACGTCGATGGCATTGGTCAGCCGTCACACTTTACCGGCAGCGGTCGCTACGCCCTCTTAACGGACGGCGTTCACTTTGACGTGGATTTGCAAGCCTCGCCAATCTCGTATACGATGTTGTCAAAATCGTATCCAAGTTTGCC
>JANYFO010000244.1 GCA_025362635.1 Gemmatimonadaceae bacterium
GGTGTGGACGGTAGCAACTTCCGCCGAATCTCCAATGTGCGCGCCATCGAGGTTTCGCCGAAGGTGAATCCCAAGACCGGGAGCGACGTGCTCTTCATTTCGGGTCGCGGCGGGCGCCAGCAGCTCTGGCACATGAACCTAGACGGCAGCGATCTGCAGCAGTTCACGACCGGCGACGGTGACGAGCGTGGCCTTCACTGCACCCGCAAGAACGTGGACCAATGTTACGGCCGGGTCGTACATCGGCATTGCGTCGATACTATCCAACGGAAAGGCCGCCAGATCGGCGTCCATGCCGGATTCAAGCGTGCCGATGCGGGCGTCGAGGCCAAGTGCGCGGGCGCCGCCGCGGGTGGCAAGATCGAGTGCGTCGTGTGCCGAGAGCGCATCGGGCACGCCCAACTGTAATGATTGCAGGAGTGTGGCTTGTCGCGCTTCACCCAGCAGGTCCATGCGATCGTTACTGGCTACGGAATCGGTACCAAGTCCAGTCGCAATGCCTGCGTCACGCAGATGATGCAGTGCGGCCATCCCTTGGCCAAGTTTCGCATTGGAAATCGGGCAATGCACGATCGACGCTCCCGCATCCGCGACCCGACGTCGATCATCATCATCGAGGTGAATCGCGTGGATGAGCAACGGACGCGTCTTGAGTATTCCTGTTTGGTGCAACAGCGCGATTGGCGAGCGCGCTTGTGGTCCGACGGCGATGCCGCGTTCTCGCAGGCGATCGGCAAATGGTCCGCGACCGTCGCGCACAAACTGTGTTTCGGCGACGCTTTCCGCGACGTGCACCGCCACTGGCAACGATTCCGCATTGGCGTACTCGGCAACCGCACGAAAGAGCGGTGCGGACACGGTATATGGCGCATGCGGTGAGACGCCGGTACGAACTAACACCGTATCGTGAATCCGCGTGATCGCCACGCGCTCGCGAAGCTCCGCGAATGACGTTGTCGTCTGCATGGGGTCGGGTCCGAACACTTCCAAATAGCCAATCCCACGCACGCCCATCTCTCGCATTGCGACGAGCGGTATGCCAGACTCGGTGGTGTCGGCGCAGGTTGTGATGCCGTTGCGCAGCGCTTCACCGAGACCGTAGCGCGATGCGTCGAGGAGCGCGTCCGCATCCATGACTTCGCGACGCGCCATCGTGAGCGTGCGCAACCACCCGCGAAAATCGAGTCCCTCGAGAAAGCCACGCATGGCGGTAAGCTCAAGGTGTGTGTGCGCGTTTACTAAGCCTGGCATTAGTACCGCATGCCCGAGCGCCACATGTCGTGCGTCGGCATTGTGCGGAAGGAGATCGAGCGCGCGTCCAACGAACGATATGCGCGCGCCGTCTACACAAACGGCGCCGTCCCGAATGGGTGGCGCCGAAATTGGGAGCACCCAACTTGCTGTGTAAATCGTGCGAGCGGAATTCACTGCGGTGGAATACGGAAAGGATTTGTTGTGTCGCGTATGGCTTTTGCGCGCGCACTATCCGCGGGGATCGGGATACCGATGGGAATTGGATCTGTGCATGAACGCGTGGGCTCCGTGCCTTGCACAAAATATTCCGTCAGCGTGTTGGATGGACATGCGTTGGTGACGAGTCCGCCGGTTAGCGCATCGATTTGACGTGTAACCACACCATCGGGTCGCGGCCAATCCGGGGGTTCGGGCTTGCGACGATAGACTTCCGTCATGAATGCTGTCCATGCGGGCGCCGCAAGCTCTCCGCCTTGTGCGTTGGCTTTGATTTTTGTTGGGCGATCAAAGCCCATCCATACGCCTGCGACCAAATCGGCCGTGTAGCCGATGAACCAAACGTCGGCGCCATCGTTGGTAGTGCCGGTTTTTCCTCCTGCGGGAACATGAAACCCCGCACCCCACACGTTTTTTGATGCGGTGCCGCGCACAACCACATCTTTCATCATACTCACCATTAGCCACGATTCTTCTGGCGACAACACGGCTTCGCGCGTGGATGGGGGTTGCCATACCAGTTTGCCTTGCGCGTTCTGGACTTTGGTGATCGCGTTGGGAGTGGTCCGCAATCCAAGATTGGCAAAGACCGAATACGCACCCACCATCTCGATGGGATAAACGTCGGCCGAACCAATGAAAATGGAGGGATATGGCGGAATGGGTGTGGAGAGGCCGAACTTCCGCGCCATCGAGATGACTTGTCCCGTACCCACTTGCATCCCCGTACGAATCGCTGCGAGGTTTCGCGACATATACAACGCTTTGCGCATGGGCATTTGGCCCATGAATTTCATGTCGTAGTTTTGCGGTGTCCACGCCTCACCCGACATTTGATCGACGGAAATGGGCGAATCGTCGACAATTTGCGCCGGCGTAAAACCCGCGTGAATGGCCGATGCATAAACGAGCGGCTTGAATGTCGAGCCAGGCTGTCGCAATGCTTGTACGGCGCGATTGAACTTGGAGTCGTCGAAGTCTCGACCACCAACCATTGCGCGCACGGCGCCACTGCGCGGATCGATGGCAATGAAGGCACCTTGTAAGTACGGCGAATTGGCCGCGCCTGCTTCGCCGCCCTCCGCGCTTCGTGCGACGTACGCTTCGTACGTTAAATGCTTGTACGCACCATGACGGCCGGCTTCGATTGCTTTGATTTGATTTTCGAGCGCTCGTTCGGCCGCACCTTGCAGGTCAATATCGAGCGACGTGTACACTTGCAGTCCTTCGTCGTACAGTCGTTTGCCGAAGTGCCCTTCGAGCTGCTGTCGTACGTATTCTACGAAGTACGGCGCCACGTCACCCGATTCAGTGCGTTGCGCCAACTGCATCGGAAACGCCTTCGCCAACGATGCGTCGGGATCACTGATGACGTGATCACGCCGCATCAGCTCCAATACCGTGTTGCGTCGTTGGATGGCGCGATCAGCGAAACGGCGAGGATTATATCGCTCAGGGGCTTTGGGCAGTCCGGCAAGCACCGCCGCCTCCGCCACCGAAAGATTGCGCACCGACTTACCGAAGTAGCGTTGCGAAGCGGATTCTACACCGTAAGCACCGTTTCCTAAATAGATCTGATTGAGGTACAGCTCAAGAATTTTGTTCTTCGAATATCGTTGCTCAATAGCGCGTGCGACGCGCGCCTCTTTCACTTTCCGAAAGATGGTTTTCTCGCGCGAAATGCGATCCGGAAACACGTTGCGCGCCAACTGCATTGTGATGGTCGAAAACCCTTGCGCATAGCGACCCGCTTTCAGGTTGCGTGCGAGCGCACCAACGATGCGGTAGTAGTCGATGCCTGCGTGCGAGTAAAACCGTCGATCCTCCGTGAGCACAAAGGCGTCGCGGACATGCTTCGGAATTTCCTCGAGACGGATGAGCGTACGGCGTTCGACACCAAGTTCCGCAATAAAGCGTCCGTCGGCGGCAAACACCTTCGACGTTTGCCTCGGCACATACTGCTCGAGTGAGCTAATGGACGGGCAACGTCCCTGCGTGCAGATCACCGACCACGCGCCGATGATATTACCCGCGCCAACTGCGCCGCCGAAGAGCACGACAAGGATGAGCCACCCGAGAATCGGGAAGCGCGCGAACAGCCCGGCAACACCACGAGCGGAAAATACGGAAGGGAATGGCATGAGAGATGGTGAAGGCTACCAACGCACCCCGGGGCGCGCCAAGAGCTTCTGCTCGGATATCTTACATATATGTCTGATCATCCAGCGCCTATCTTCGAGCTCGCGTGGCGCGAGCTACTGTTCCAGCACACCGACGGACTTGCTGCTGCGCTACGCGCCGGTCCGGTCACCGGCTATTGCGGTTTTGATCCCACGGCATCGAGTCTACACGTCGGCAATCTTATTCCGGTGATGGGCCTCGTGCATTTGCAACGGGCGGGACATCGACCCATCGCACTGGTGGGGGGCGGCACCGGCATGATTGGCGATCCGAGTGGTAAGTCTTCGGAACGCACTCTCCAGAGTTTGGAAACGATTGCCGAGAACGGGCGGGCGATACGTGCGCAGCTTGAACGGTTCTTGGATTTCGAAGGTCCGCACGCCGCGAAACTCCTGAATAACGTTGAATGGTTGGCTCCGCTGTCGCTATTAGAATTTTTGCGCGACACCGGCAAGCATTTTTCGGTGAACGTGATGCTGGCGAAGGATTCCGTGAAGTCGCGACTGGAGTCTGGCATATCGTTCACGGAATTTTCGTACATGCTGTTGCAGGCGTACGATTTTCTGGAATTGCATCGGCGTGAAGGTGTGACGCTGCAAATCGGCGGCAGCGATCAGTGGGGTAACATCACAGCCGGGACCGATCTCATTCGTCGCGTGACGGGGCATGAGGCGCATGCTTTGACGTTTCCGCTCATCACAAATGCGAACGGGACCAAGTTTGGGAAAAGTGAAGCAGGCGCGGTGTGGCTTGATGCCGACCGCACATCACCGTACCAGTTTTATCAGTTTTGGATGAGTGCCGATGATCGCGATGTGTCGCGATTTCTTCGATTCTTTACGTTGTTGGATTTGCCGTCAATCGAAGCACTCGACAGTGCAGCGCGCACACAGCCCGAGAAGCGCGAGGCCCAGCGTGCGTTAGCGATGGACGTCACGACACGCGTCCACGGAGCGACGGCCGCACGCGTCGCTAAAGAGGTTTCGGCGTTGCTCTTTGAGAAAGGTGATCCAACATTGCTTTCGATTGACGCATTGGAGGCGTTACGCGCCGAAATACCGTTTGCGATGTACGAGTCGGCGGGAGAAAACGATGTGGCGACGGAGGGCGTAGATGTGTATGCAGCACTGACTACGCTTGGACTCGCGGGGTCGCGTGGCGCGGCGAAGCGGTTGCTCGAGCAGGGCGGCATCAGTATTAACGGGGCGAAGCTTGGTGCGACCGATCGCATCATACACGATGAGCGATTGTTGGTCGGGCGATTTTTGCTGCTGCGAAAGGGCGCACGTGACTACGGATTGTTACAGGTGCCGCTCACGCGGGTACCGGCCCCGCACCACCGTGCGCCGCTTGGCGTTGAGGCACAGCCGTAATACGCAACGTGAGCGCCCGTGCAAAGAGCACAAAGCCTGTGGCTCCCGCGAGCGCTCGCGCGGCACTGTCATTGGGGCCGATGCGCGCAGATGGCAAAAGTCCTTCTGCCAATACATTTTTTGCGAGCGCCTGAAGCACGAGACGCCCAAATCCACGGCGGCGAAATTTTGGCGCGACAACAACGCGGATACGTCCGACGTGCCCGTCCGCAGTGGAGACGGTTGCCAACGCAACGAGGACGCTGCCCGCGAGCGCTCCGACACGATGTGGCGACCGCAAAAGTCCACCACCCTTTTCCCACTCTACAGCGGACACTTCGTTGCGCAACGAATCCAGTAGGTCGGGACGCGGATCGTACACGATCACCGCACGCGCAAGATTTGTTGCCGTTTTAAACGTGTCGTGATCGAGCAAGGAGATCGCAACCGGCTCGTCACCAACGACAAGGGTCCGACCGCGCATGATAAGAAATGTGCCCGGCTCCGCATTACCTCGCGCGAGTTCGACTAACTCCGCGATTTCGTTGTTTCCCAGGTCAAAATCGCGAGCATCGGCCGACGGCATCGACACGACGGCCGATTCGCCCCGTGCGAAGATGCGTACTTCGCGCTCATCCTCGGCGAAGTCACGCAGCACGGACACCACGCGCGCCTGCTCCAGATACGACACCGGACATCCGAGCGAAATGGCCCACGAACGCAGCGCGTCAGCGACGGAGCGTTTGGCGAGCATGACCGGTGCGGAGTCGATGGAACGGTCAGGCATGGATGCGTGGCAGTTGTCGCTAAGAGAACGCCCAGACACGAAATCCAGGCAACGCGCGAATATGGAAGGTACAACGCGTTCGCGCCACGTTAGCCCTCAAGCACGCGTAGCACTTCATCAATCTCGCTTGCAGTGTTGTAGCAATGCGGCGAAAGCCGAATCGCACCCTCGCGTGTTCCGTGAATCACGTTGGCGCGTTGGAGACGATCACTCATGCCGACGAGGTCGCTGGGCGCGAACGCGACAATACCGGCGCGACGCGTTGCGTCAACGGCACTGACGAGGCGTACATCACGTCGCGTTTCCACCCATTGCACGATGCGTGCGACAAGTACTGCACAATGTGCGGCGACCTGATGCACGCCAATCTCCAACAACAACGTGGTCGCGGCATTGGCCACCGCAAACTCTTGGTAGGCGAGCGTCACGACTTCGAACCGACGCGCATCGGGAAGAAAATCGAATTCGTAGTCTGTGAGGCGACCATAATCCGTCGACGCTCGCATGCACGCCCATCCAACATCATGCGGTTCGAGCTGTTGAATGAGCTCTCGTCGTATGTAAACAAAACCGGTGCCCCACGGACCAAGGAGCCACTTCTGCGCGCCGCTCGCAAACATGTCGATTGGGAGCTCGTGCACGTTGATTGGCAAGACGCCACAGCCTTGAATACCGTCAACAATAAAAAACGCACCGTGCGCACGGCACGCGTTACCAATGCGTTGCAAGTCGGCGACGTACCCTGTCGAGAATTGCACCCACGAAATCACAACGGCCACAACGTCACCGCGCCCAATTTTTTTCACGAGCGTGTTTTCGTCAGGCAAGCCATTCACGCGTGGAACGAGCTCCAGCGAAATGCCACGCGACGCGAGTGCCTGAAATGGGTACACGCAGCTCGGAAACTCGCCATCGAATGTGAGGATCGTGCCTGGTCGAAGCGGTAGTGCACGCGCAGCAAGGTTTAGTCCGTACGTGGTATTCGGCATCAACGCAATTTCGTCGGCATCGGCGCCGATCAATTGAGCAAACTGGGTGCGCGCCGTTCCGACTGCTTCCTGCAGCACAGGCAACGGGAGCAACTGCGGCGTGCGTCGTAAACGCGCCCATTGATCCGCGACGGTGACAGCCGTTGCTGGCATAGGACCCACAGAGGCAGCATTAAGATAAATACTGCCGTCAGTGTCCATCCAAGGGAAATGGCTGGTGCGGATGAAAGGAAACATGATAGGGACGAGGGAGTAGGGACTAGGGACTAAACAGCAACAGCAACAGCAACCGGAACAACAACCAAACTACGGGTGATCAGTGTTCTCGAGGATCGAGGGCGTCACGAAGGGCGTCGCCTAAAAGGTTGAAGCCGAGCACAGCACAGCCGATTGCTAGGCCTGGTGAAAGCGACGTCCATGGTGCCGTGCGTAACTGTGAAAGATCTCGGCCGTCGGCAATCATTGATCCCCAGCTTGGCGTTGGAGGCTGGACACCAAGTCCGAGAAACGAAAGCGCGGCTTCTGCCATGATCGCACCGGCGATGCCGAGCGTTGCCGCTATCACCACCGGCGCAATGATGTTCGGTAAAACATGTCGCGTCAGAATACGTCGATCACGCGCACCGAGGGCGCGCATAGCTTGGACGTATTCGAGTTCGCGCACGACCAATACTTGTCCGCGAACGAGCCGTGCCATGCCAGCCCAACCGACCACGCCAATCACTACGCATACCACTGGAAGTGACGGTTCGAATGCTGCGGCCATTGCGATCAGCAACAACAACGACGGGAACGCCAAAGTGACATCGGCCAACCGCATGATAGCGTCGTCGGTCCAGCGGCCGCGATAACCTGACAGCAATCCGAGCACGACGCCGAGCGTGAGCGAAAGTCCTTGTGAAGCAAGTCCGACGAGCAGTGATACGCGCGTCCCGTAAACAAGTCGCGCCCATACATCACGGCCTTGGGCGTCTGTGCCAAGCCAGTGTGTGAGCGACGGTGCACGCAACGTCATGTTCAAGTCAATATGAATTGGATCGAAATGCACAAGCAGTGGAGCCAAGATCGCGATCAGCACGAATACCGTAACGACCCCAACACCAAACCACGCGCGGCGATCGGCTCGCAATCGCGCCTGTACACTGTTGATGCGAGCGGTCACGAGATCATTCAACGGCACGCGGTGCGACCGTCACCGCATCATCGCTCATGCTCGCCTCGGATCGTGTATCAAATTGCAAAGCATGCAATCGTGCGTATGCGCCGCCACGCGAGAGCAACTCGTTGTGCGTTCCTTCTTCTGACACACGACCATGGTCCAGCACGAGAATACGATTTGCGTGCTGAATAGTGGAGAGACGATGCGCGATGACAAACACGGTACGCCCTTCGAGCAATCGATCGATGGCCTCTTGCACGAGCCGCTCTGATTCTGCGTCGAGCGCTGAAGTTGCTTCATCGAGAATCAAGATCGGCGGATCGGAGAGCAAGGCACGCGCAATCGCAAGACGCTGGCGTTGTCCGCCGGACAGCCGTGTACCGCGTTCGCCAAGGTTTGTTTCCCAACCTTGCGGGAGCGCGCGAATGAAGCCGAGCGCGTTCGCCGCTGTTGCCGCAGCATCAAGTTGCGCCTGCGACGCATTTGGGCGACCGAACGCAACGTTCGCGCGCACCGAGTCGTTGAACAGCACCGTTTCCTGACTGACTATCCCGGTGAGCGCGCGCAGCGCATCGAGTTTGATATCGCAAAGATCCACACCATCGATAGTAATGCGGCCGCGTGTCGGTTCAACAAATCGAGGAATCAGGTCGACCAGTGTTGACTTCCCTGCACCACTGGCGCCAACCAGCGCAATGATTTCTCCTTTGCGCGCGGTAAACGACACCGAGCGCAATGCTTCGGCGCTTTCGTCATACGCGAACGTGACGTCTTCAAACGCCACCGTACGTTGGAATTGCGGCGCCGTAACGGTACCGCGATCGAGCGCAGTCTCGGCAGGCGAGTCTAATATTTCGAACAGTCGTTCTGCACTCGCAAGCGATTGTTGCGCGGCGGGCTGCACCTGCGACAACTGTTTGAGTGGTTGCAAGAGTCGCATCACCCAGATAAGAAAAACGATAAGCTCTGACGAGTCCAATGACTTATCGACCAACACCAGATGCGCGCCAAACCACAGAATGGCGACAGCCGTGAAGGTGCCCAACGTTTCGGTCACGGGTCCGGAGAGTAGCGAGAGTCGACCGATGCGTACGTATCCGCGCGCGAACGCCGCATTGCGCGTGACGAATCGCGCTTCTTCCCGTGGCTCTGCGCCATACGACTTTATCAGTCGAACGCCGCTCACGACTTCTTGCACGAGACTTGTGAGCTCGCCTTGATCGTTGCCCAGCCGACGGTACCCTTTGCGCAGCTTACGTAGGACCGGCTGCAAGGCGCCAATGGTGAGGGGTGCCACCACTAGGGCGGCAAGCGACAGCTGCCACGACACCACAAACATCATGACAACCGTCGCAACCACTTGAGCCGTCGACCACATCGAGCGCGTGATAAGTTCGGTAACTACGGTCTTTGCGTTATTCGTATCATTTAAGACGCGTGAAATGATCTGGCCAACTTTATTGCGTGTAAACCACGGGAGCGGTAGCCGGAGCAAGTGTGCGTACACCCGATCGCGCAAATCGCGGACAACGTATTCCTGCAATTGCACACCGATTTGCCCGCTCAGCCAAATAAGAATATTCTTGACGGCCACCGCAACGAGCACAACGAGAATGACATTGCGTAGCGAAGCCATCTGGTTTGACGGCACCAGCAACATTCCGATACTGGCGTTCAGCAGATTGCCGATGAAGCCCTGCGGGATGATATCTGGCTTGTTGAACAGCGCGTTGAGAAAGGGAATGAGCAGCGTGAAGGAAAACACGTCGGCAATGGCGGCAACGGCGTTTAGCACGACAACGCCAACGAGCTTTCCGCGATGCGGACGCACAAACATCCAGAGTCGACCCCACAGTTTCTGCGCGGGCACCTTAAACGTGCCCGTGGTGCGCACGTCGTTCACGAAATCACTCACCGTTTTGGTGTGAGTAGAGCGACGGGGAGAATGCACTCTTCAGGCGTAACACCGCCGTGCAAAAAACTTCCGCGATAGCGGCTCTGGTATTCACGGAGTTTTGTTGGGTACACGAAAAACGTGTCGCCAGCAGCGAGCAGCGTGTTGCTGTTGTGACCACGATGCGGCAATCGTAAATCGTCTGAATTGCTGAAGAGCAGCGCATGGTCCGGTCGTTCCGCGCGAATATCCTCGCCAAATTTGTAACGCAAGTTGGCCGTTGCATCGCGCTTCGCAAAGACGGTTGCGGGTGTGTTACAGTGCAAGGCGCCGTGATCGCTGGTCACGACCACGGAGATATTGCGGCGCGACGCTTCTCTGAGCAGCGTGAATAATGACGAACGTTCAAACCACTGCTTCGTGAGTGCACGCATTGCAATTTCGTCACGCGCAACTTCGAATAAAATGTTCGACTCGCTGCGCCCATGCGTGAGCAAGTCGACAAAGTTAAAGACGAATGCGTGAATGCCTTCTCCTGCTATTGCGCCGGGCAAGTGTCGATCCAAGTCGTCGGAATCAGCGGCGCTGGTGATTTTTTGATAGCGCACGGGCGCCTTGATCTGGAGCTCCTCCAACTGCGCCACAAGCAGGTCGCGTTCATGCGCGTTGAGCGATTCGTCATCGCGTTCACCCCACCAATCAGGAAACCGTGCTGCGATTTCTCCAGGGAACAGTCCACTAAACAACGCGTTACGCGCGTACGGTGTCGCGGTTGGTAAAATGGAGTAATAATGCGTGGTCTCCACTTCAAATAGCGGCGAGAGCAACGGTTCCAGGACGCGCCATTGGTCTACGCGCAAGCAATCGATCACGATAAAAATTGCTTTCTTATCGCGTGCGAGTACGGGCAGTACAAATTCGGAGAAGACATCAACTGATAGCGGTGGGCGATCGCCTTCAAGTTCCCGCAACCACCGCGGATACTCGGTCTTCATAAACGTGGCGAACTCGCGATGCATATCGGGATACAATCCGCGCAGCGACTCGTGCAGGCCAAGTTCACCGGCGTTCGCAAGGTCGACGTCCCACTGCATTAGCTCGCTGAATCGATCAATCCAGCCACGCCAGTCAAGACTCGCATAGCGGTCGGCCTCAATCGCGCGGAATCGTTCGACGAAGGCGCGAGCCAGCGCCTGCGAGCGGATGAGCGGACCTTCAAGGATGCGCGTGATGACGGAGAGTACCTGCCTCGGCGTGACCGGCTTTACCAGGTATTCACGCACGTTGGCGCCAATGGCTTCCTTAAGCGTCGCGTCTTCTTCGCTTTTGGTGACCATCACCACCGGCAGCGTTGGCTGTAGTTCGCGAATGCTCTTGTACGCATCCAAGCCTCGCGTCCCAGGCATCTGCTCGTCGAGGAGCAATAGATCGTACGGCTTGCGACGAAGCAGTTCTAATGCATCGTCGGCATTTGTTGCCGTTTCCACCTGATATCCTTTATCCGCGAGCAGGATACGATGCGGTTCAAGCAAATCCGCCTCGTCATCGACCCACAGAATTGCTTTTGCCGGCTGCGCCATATCGGAAGCTACCCGATTTACATACATGCGGTCTAGCAAGCCGAGTCCGCTGGCGTGCGTTAGATTCGCGTCGTGAACGTCGAACCGCTTCCATACAGCCTTGAGCCGCTGACCTTTCCCTTTCCCGCCTTGGCGGCACGCGCTGGGCGCTTGCCACTTGGTGGCGGACGTGAAGTGGCGTTGGCTGCACTGATGACGGCGCGGCTCGCGCACAGTTTGGTCGGAACCGATGCCGCGGCCCAACCCGATCGTGCCACGCGCGCCACGCAGGCGAAGGTGTGGCTCGCTTCACTCGCGTTACCGCCCACGACGCGTGTTCCATTTTCGCGTTGTGTGGATGCGACGACGGGTACACCGCTGCAAGCGGCCGGAGCACTGCGCAGTCTCGTGGCGGTGGCGGGCACGTATCTCGACGGTGCGGGCGTGCAAGAATTGGAACGACTGGCCCGACAACTCGCTGGCGGTTCTTAAGTTATGTGTCCTGCGTGAGCACCCACGACATTTCCCCGCTGACGCGTATCGTCACTCGGGTCGACCGCGTACGAGACGGAAAAGCTCTCGCCGATTCCATCCGCTCCGGCTTCCCATCGCTTGATCGGATCATTGGCGGCGGATTCCATCGCGGCGACTTAATTGTGCTCGGTGGCGACGATGGGGTCGGCACGTCTTCGCTTGCGCTGGCAATTGCGCTCCGATGCGAGTCTCGTGCGCTCGTGTTCACTGGCGAAATGCGGCCCGAGCGCGCATACGAACGTGTGCTGGCACTTGGCGCCCGGGTTTCGCTGACGGCGCTGAGTGCAGGCACCGTGACGGAGGAGGAGCGCAGTCGCATTGCGGCCGCCGCCATAGCGCTGCGCGATCACGTACCCGTCGTTGAAACAATCACGCGAGGAGGCCTCGAGGACGTGTCACAGATGCTCGACAGTCTGCCCGAGACCACGCTACTGATTATCGATGGGCTCGAAGCCATCCTCGAACGTGAAGCGGGTCGATCAGATGCGTTGGCGTTCGCAGTGCTGTCGCTCAAGCGACTGGCGCTCGCGCGTAACGTCGCGTTGCTCGTGATCACCCACTTGACCGCGATCGATCGAACGCGCGCCGATCGACGCCCGCGCTTAACGGACTTCGGCATGCACGGGGCGGTTGGTACGCATGCCGATCTCGTACTCGGCCTCTATCGCGAAGACCTGTACGACGCGGACGTTGGTGTCGCCGGTGCGACCGAGTTGATTGCGTTAAAGCAGCGCAGCGGCGCGGGAGGTTACGCCGATTTGTATTTCTTCGGGCAATGGCTGCGCTTCGAGGACGTGTTGGATCCAGAACAGTAGTTTTCCCCTTCATCGCTTCTCAACATATTTCGCTCCAACGCGTCGCCACCCGGCAGACCTGGAACGTTCGCGAGGCAACATGGCTGGTCACAGTAAGTGGAAAAACATCCGCAACGCGAAAGCGGTTACCGACAAGAAGCGCGGTGTGCTATTCACGCGCCTAATTCGTGAGGTGACCATGGCGGCCAAGCTTGGCGGTGGTGATCCCGGAGGAAACCCGCGATTGCGAACGGCCATCGACAACGCGAAGGCCGTGTCGATGCCAAAAGAGAACATCGACCGTGCCGTCAAAAAGGGTACCGGTGAACTCGAAGGCGTGGATTATGTGGACGCGCTCTACGAAGCGTATGGACCAGGCGGGATCGCGCTCATGATTCAGACCGTCAGCGACAATCCCACGCGCACGGTAGCCGATGTGCGGCTCAAGCTGTCGCGGAACGGCGGTAACATGGGCTCGACGAACTCGGTCGCGTATTTGTTTGACCGAAAAGGTCAAATGTCCGTCGACGGCGCGCGCGTTGTCGAAGACGTGCTCATTGAAGTTGCGCTTGAAGCCGGCGCGGAAGACGTGGTGCGCGAGGATGAACTGTTCGTGATCACCACTGACCCGGGTTCACTCCATGCAGTGAAGGAAAGCCTCGAAGCAAAGAAGTACAAAGTGTCCGACGCGGAGTTGGCGTGGGTTTCAAAGAGCAGTGTGCGTGTCGATGGCGTCGCCGCATCGCAATTGATCAAGCTGCTCGACGCGCTCGAAGAGTTGGATGATGTACAAAAAGTTGATGCGAACTTTGAGATGGATGCAGACGCGATGGACGAAGCGTGATCCTGCGGTGACGCGACCCGGACTGGTGCTCGGCATCGATCCAGGGACGGCGGTCACCGGATACGGTGTTGTGTCGATGACGGGACGTACACCTACGTTGGTCGAGTGTGGAGTCATTCGCACCAACGCACGCGATCCGTTGCCGGCACGCTTGCAGAACATTCACGATGGCGTGGTCGAGTTGATCGAACGACATCGCCCGGATACGGTCGCCGTCGAAGATGTTTTTTATGCGCGCAATGTGCGGACGACAATCGTACTGGGTCACGCCCGCGGCGTCATTTTGCTCGCGGCACAACGGGCAGCGGTGGTGATTTGCGAGTATCCTCCGGCCGAAATCAAGAAAGCCATTACGGGCACTGGTGCGGCAACGAAAGAGCAAGTCCAGTTCATGATTGCCAGACTACTCCGATTGAAACACGCGCCCGAACCGGCTGATGCCGCTGACGGCGTCGCGGCAGCGCTGTGCGCGTGTCTCGCAACGTCACTCCCAAGCCTCACTCCATCCAGAATCAAACGTTGATCGCACAAGTAGCAGGAAAGTTGGTGTCCCGTGACCTTGATCGTGTTGAGATCATGACGGCGAGTGGCATCGCCTACGAATGTCTGATTCCCCTGTCGGTATTCGAATCACTGCCGGCCGAGGGACAATCAGTTGTGCTGCACACGCATCTCTCGGTGCGCGAAGACGCGTGGCACTTGTATGGTTTTGTCTCAACGTATGAGCGATCGGTTTTTCAGCGGCTGTTGATTGCGAAGGGCGTTGGGCCAGCGTTGGCGCTCGGCATTCTCTCCTCACTCACGGCCGAGCGTGTCGTACGCGCGTTACGTGAAAAGGACGTGACGACGTTAATGCGTGTGCCGCGCGTCGGTCGCAAGAAAGCCGAGCAACTGATTCTCGATTTAGCTGACAAGATGGACACCGTCGGTGGTGCGCCGTCAACACCGAGCGGCACACATGCGGTCGCCGATGATGCTATTCGTGCACTGCTTTCGTTGGGCTACAACCAAGTAGAAGCAGATCGTGCGGTCCGCGGCGCAGTGGAGAGCGGAACTACCGGAGACGTGTCCGTTCTCGTAAGAGCGGCGCTAACGCGACTGGCAAAGGGCTAACGGGACGCAACAGTCGCAGCATGTCGTACTGTAGGGCGCACCACGCGAAAATGGTGACCCACGCTTTCAGTCGCGGCTCGACAATCCATGCCAAGCGAATGTGGTTCGGCACCGCATCGGAGCCGCCAACCGAACCAATAAGTACCACGAGCAAGACAACAGCGTCACGCCAGCGCGCCCGCGGCAGCACGCTCCACCAGATACCAACACCAGCAAACGCAATCACAAACGTGGGTGATTCGGACATATGATTGAAGACCACCGCGAAGAGCAGTAGGGCGGCAACCAAGAGACGTCGCAGTACGGGATCGGACCAGTGCAACCGAGCGCGCCAAGCCACCGTTATCGTCCAGAGTACGCCGAGGAGTTGTAGTGGTACGTGCGGCACTGAATTGCCTGTCACTCGCTCGAGCACACCGCCAACCCAGTACATCTCAATTTTCGTCGTGTCTGCGCGCTGCAACGCAAACCACGCGTGATATTGCCCAAGCAAAGTGGTCGGCGACGTTACCAAGAGCGGCAGTGATAGACATAACGCACCCATTGCGATGCACCAGAGCAGATGCGACCAACGCTTCGGCGAAACAAGCCCGAGTAGACCGCTCGCAAGCGGGTAGACTTTAATTGCGGCGCCGCTCGCGACTGCCGCCGCGCCCCACGCCACATGTTCCCGCTCCAGTGCAACAAGCGCCAAAATCATCAGCGCCGCACACAAACCGTTGCTTTGGCTGTTTTGCATGGCGCCGAGCGCTTCGAGGAAGACAATTCCCAGTGCCCATGCCGCGGCGCGTGGTGTGAGGAGCAACACCATTGCGATACAGAGGGCCGCCGCATTTGTCAGATTCCACAACAGCAAGCCCACTGAATACGGCACGAGAGCGAAGGGCGCAAACAGCAACGCAAACGTTGGCGAATATTTAAACAAGTCAAATTGTGAGGTTGGAAATTTCCCATATAAATTTACGCCTCGCACCAGATGTGCAAAACTTTCGCGAAAGATCTGAAAGTTGTTGCTCTGTGCATGTCCAATGGTTTGCTGCGCCGTGACGATTACGGCAGACAACAGGTGCAGCCCAATGAGCCCGCTACGCGCGCGACTCAGCGTCGGTACTGTTGGGCGTCTCGCGCCGGTTTAGCGCACGTGAACATCGCCAGCGGTCGTCCGAGTGGTCCGAGTGGCGCAGGAGACAGCACCGTGCGTGATGTGCGTTCGGGATCTTCGCTGGCGAGATACGCCAGCATTGCGGTGAAGGTGGCGTTATTTCGCAGATCGTCCTGCATCACCTTATCAAACGAATCACGATTGGTGTGCCACGTTGTTTGCCCGTAATCCCACGACAGCGCGTTTAGATTCGCGGCTGGCGCATCGTGACAAAGCCACGAGACATGATCCGAACCGCTGCTGTACATCGCCGGCGGCTGCAGCCGAATCCACTGCGTGATTTCTGATGGTATTTGCGCGAGATACTGCGCGAGGCGCGGTCCATTTGCTGGAAAAATAGTTGGGCCGAGCGACACAATCCGCCCGGTGCCGTTGTCCTGATTAAACGCGTACTGCAATCCGCGCACAATTTCCGGATGATCCGCAGCGAAGGCTCCGGAGCCATTGAGCCCCTGCTCTTCGCCACTCCAATGTCCCACCAGAATCGTGCGCGCCGGCCTCGGATAGACGGCTTTTAAAATGCGCATTGCTTCCATCATCGTCAGCGAACCCGTGCCGTTGTCGGTCGCACCCGCGCTGCCTTCCCAGCTATCGAAGTGCGCCGACAGCACGACATACTCATCCGGCTTTTTCAGGCCTTTCAACTCAGCGATGACATTGAACACCGGTTGCTCGCCGAGAAAATCAGATTCCGCCAAAATACGCACTCGCGGCCCTTGCTTGTTTACCGCCAGTCGAAACAGCATCCCGTAGTCTTCGCACCCAATATCGAATACGGGTAATGCCGAGTTTCGCGGTGACCCGAACACTTTGTCGATCCCCGGATACTGCGACCAACTTGATTCGAACACTGCAACCGCACCTGCCTTCTTCAGGTCGGAGTAAAATGTCGGCACACGTTGCGTTAATCCAAGATACGACGCATCGAGATCATGCTGCGTCGAATCCAACGTACTCTGTGTAGCCGTAGTTGCGTATTCAGCAATTTGACTAGGCATCCGGCAGGTAACGCGCGGTGCACTCGCCAGCACGACCTTCCCTCGAACGTTTTTCAGCCACGCGGAAAACGCTTCCGCCGTCTCGTATGGTTTAAGCACGATCACACTTCCGTCCATCCATTTGCCCCCGCTGTTACCACTCCACGAAAGCATGGTGGCCTCAAGCGGTTTAATGCGCGGTGTCGTCAGGAGTGCGAATGCAGCGCCACGACGCCACGAATTCCACGTACCGTATTTTTCCTTTCGAACAGGCACCCCCCACTTAGTGTAGGTTGACACAAGCCAGTTCTGGCCGCGCGTCATGTTGGGTGATGCCGTGAGGCGTGGTCCTATGGAATCGAGCAGCGCTTGACTCAGCATGGCCAGCTGCGAGTGGCGCATGCCTTCGTCCCACAGCTTGACGATCATCGCATCAATCGGCGCATCAGCGCGCACGTACGCTGGCAGCGATTCAGCAGGAATTGGTGAGGCAAGTGGTGCTCTAAAAATCGGACGCGGTTGTGCCACCAGCGCACTCGTGCAGAGCACGGCAACGGCCAGCGTGCAAAACAAAATCATCGATTGATTGCGACGAAGAGACACAAGCGGGACGCTGAGTTAGGCTCTTGGGCTCAGCCCGTCAACCAACGACGTGCGATACGCTTTCAGAGCCGGTACGAAGCCGATGATTATTCCAGCAACGAGCACGATCGCGAGATAACCCCACTCCGTCACGCCGAGCGGGCGTATGGTAAGGTGCAAGCCAAACCGTTGTTCGATCGGCCCCTGTCCTATGAAGAGTCCCGCATACACAAAGGCTACGCCAAACACGCACCCGAGCAGCGACAGCAATCCAGATTCGAGTACTAGCAACGTGATGATAGTTCGCGGACCCGCGCCGACCGCGCGAAAGATGGCCATCTCGCGACGGCGCGCTTCGAGTGAGGAGTAGAGCGACACCAGCATTCCCGAAAGCCCAATCATCACCGCAAAAATCGCGATGACGCGCAATCCAACTTCCGCGCTTCCAATATTTTGCCACAGCTCGCCGAGTGCCACCCCAGGAATGACTGCGGTGAGTGGTTCAACGAGGTCGGTGTTCATTTCGCGCTGTAACATCAGCGCCTCAAAACGGTTCTTCGTGCCGATGAAAAATGACGTTATTTGATCGTCCCCGTGCGCGTCGACTGTGACGGCTTGCTCTGTTGCAAGTGCTGCTACGACAGCTGCCCGTTTCAAGACCGGCTTGGGTGCCTCAACTACGGCCGGTGGCGGCGATGCGCCCGGCATCACCATCGGCGTGCCAGGCGGTGGTGATGCGCCCGGCATCACGAGTGGAGCACCGGGGGGCGGCATTGCAACGACAGGACGCGGTCTCCGCGCAATTTTCGGCGCCATCACCGGTGCTGACTTTGCTTTTACCGCGACGATCGCCTTCGGTGCGACCGGCTTCTCGAAACCATCGTGCATCGCTTCCACGCCGCCAAGCGTGATGTACACCGAGCGATCAATAGGCGTAAACGTACGATTCAGTACGCCAACCACTTTGAATGGATGCGCCTCGTGGCTCGACGTGCCGATGTCGCGCATGCCGTGCGTCACGACCACCGTGGTACCGATGGTGTATCGCAACTTTTCAGCAACATCTTTACCAATCACGACATCGGCGTCCGTCTCGCCCGCATGTCCAAGCGCGAAGGTGACGCGACCATCGGCGCGATAGCGATAGCGTGCGTAAAATTCTGCGGTGGTTCCGACCACGCGAAATCCACGATGGCTGTCGCCGAGCGTGTATGGTACCGCCCACTTCACGGCGGGATGTGCTTTCCATCGCTCGAATGTGGACAGCTTGACACCGCCGCCCGGCGAGCCAATGCCGAACACTGTGCTTAGCAATACTTGTAGTGAACCACCCCGCGCGCCGACAATTAGGTCAGTGCCCTTGATCGTGCCGGCGAAACTTTCACGAACGCCGGTGCGCACATGCTCAATACCAACCAGCAGTGTGACGCTGAGCGCGATACTGGCGACAGTCAGTGCGGTGGTAAGCAATCGACTACGCAACGAGCGCAGCGCGAGATGTGGAATTAGCATAACGTTATAAGCCGCCGATGCATCACGCGCGGCTCCGCTGAACTGACGCGTGGTTTATGTCCGCGAGGGACACCGTACGCGAGAAGAGCGGCATGAGCGTGTGGTCATGGCTGACGAATACAAGCGTCGCGTCAGCCTTTTTGCACGACGCGAAAAGCAGCGCGAGAAATTGTGCGCGACGATCCGTGTCTAGGGCCGACGTTGGTTCATCAGCGATGACGACCTCCGGATGTCCGATCAGCGCGCGGGCGGCGGCGACGCGCTGCTGCTGCCCAACACTTAATTCGGCAATCGGCGCGTCGAGTAACTCTGCGATATCAAGCTGCGACGCAATGTCCGCCACCGCATCATCGAGCGACGTCGTCCCCAAGCGCGCGCGTCGCCCTGCATCGAGCCGAATGGGCAACAGAATGTTTTCTCGTACCGGCAGATACGGAATCAGATTAAACATTTGAAATACGTAACCAAGGTGTCGCGCTCGAAACGCGTCACGCGATCCGCTCGAGATCGTAGAGAAATTGGTGCCCAGCACGTTAACGCTCCCGCTGGTGGCTTGCAGCACACCCGCAAGAAGGCCAAGCAGCGTGGTTTTTCCACTTCCACTTGGCCCATGCAAAAACACTGTTTCTCCGCGGGCAATCGCAAGATGCTCGATAGCGAGTACGTCTTGGCCCGCACGATATGCGAAGCGCAGTTGCAATAACTCCACGGCCGGAACGTCGGCCGTATCCACCGTCATTTCGACGAGTAGGGCTCGACCTTCATGCCTTCCAGCTGGTATCCGACGGTGCCGTACGGACTCTCGACCGAGGCGATTTTGAGTCGACCGGACATCCAGACGGCGTCGAACAAGTTGAGCTTGATCGCTTTGCGACCTGTCATGCCGACCATGACGATTTGATTGGGCGGCGGCGGCGGTGTGTGTACGCACGCGCCGTAGTATGGCACCAGCAGAAATTCAGCGCCTTCGTCCTGAAAGTCGTCAAGCGGCACAACGAACCCTGGGATGCGGACCATTTTGCCTTCAAGCTTTTTTAACGTGTCCGTAGACTTACCATTTGAGTAGTCGAGTCCCGCAAGGACCCGCCAATCGATGTTGATCGTTTCTTCATTGCTCGGTGTCATCGTGACGTTTGTCGCGATCTTGGGACGCGACATCTTGCCACGCGCAGGGGTCGCCGCCGTCGTGACAGCGACGAGAGTGGCGATACCGACGAGCGAGGCGACGGAGACGAACCGATGAGACATGGGCAGCGGATTGAACGGAACGGGCGGGACGCGCTTATGAATGATACGCGGCAACGAGTGAAATGCTGGTACCCCTACGGCACTGTTTTGGTAAAGCGACGTGAGCGTTTGTCCGTATATTGCCTTCGTGGGTGGTGGTATCACGCCATTTCCTAATTCTTCATTTCGCCTTTCCGCTTCCCATTTCCCTTCCGATGACGCGCGCAGAGATCACGACGCCTGAGGCGCTGTCTGAGGACAGCCTCGTAGAGCTATCGCTGCGCCCACAGCGGTTGGCGGAGTTTATTGGGCAAAACAGGATAAAGGAAAGCCTGTCCATCGCGATCGAGGCGGCGCGGGCACGTCGTGAGGCGCTTGATCACACGCTGTTTTTCGGGCCGCCGGGGTTAGGGAAAACCACACTTGCCGATTTGATGGCGCGCGAGCTTGGTGTGAACCTCACCACCACGTCCGGGCCTGCGCTGGAAAAGCCAGGGGACTTAGTGGGCCCGCTCACCAACTTGCGTGAAGGCGATGTGTTGTTCATCGACGAAATTCATCGACTGCGCCCCATTATTGAAGAGTTTTTGTATCCGGCGATGGAAGATTATCGCATCGATATTCGACTCTCAGAGGGTCCTAAGGCGCAGACGGTGACGATGAATATTGAGCGCTTCACACTGGTGGGTGCGACCACGCGCTTGGGCATGCTCACCGCGCCGCTGCGCGCGCGGTTTGGCATTGTGCATCAGCTCGGATTTTATCCGGTGCACGAGCTCGAGGTCATTGTGCGGCGCACGGGCGACGTGCTCAAGGTTGAGATGGACGCCGAGGCCGCGCACGAAATTGCAAAACGGTCGCGGGGAACGCCACGTGTGGCCAATCGATTGTTACGCCGCGTTCGTGATTATGCGCAAGTACGCGGCAATGGTCGTATAACACTCGAGATGGCGGAGGCGCAGTTAGCGCTGTTAGACGTCGACCATTTCGGTTTGGACGACATGGACAGTCGCATCCTTAAGACCATCATCGAGAAGTTTGATGGCGGTCCGGTTGGTTTGAGCACCATCGCTGCCGCGATTGGCGAAGATACTGGCACTATCGAGGAAGTGTACGAGCCGTTCCTCGTGCAGAATGGGTTTTTGCAGCGCACACCGCGCGGTCGGGTCGCCACGCCGCATGCGTATCGGCACCTTGGGTTTGTTCCGCCCACATCACTTACCGAGCAGGCCGGACTTTTCTGATCTTCGAGGTTTCTAATGCACTCCAATTCAAGACAGCTGCTGGTGATTTTGTTCAGCATGTTCGGCGTGTCGTTAGCGCCACATAAACTTAGTGCACAAATTGCATTGAGCCGCCAAAGCATGGCGGCTCGCGCCGATTCTCTTGCGAGCGTGGGTGACACCGCCCGGGCGTACGCAGTGCTTGATTCCGCGCTGCATAAAGATGCGAAAAATGCCGCTGGCTGGCTGCAGTTCGGTTTGCTCAATTGGAACATGGCCAAAGCAAAACGCAATGCGCAATACATCAGCGACCAACGCACGATTCGGCTGCTCATCGGTGCAGACACCGCACTGCGACTGGCCACCAAACTCGCGCCGGATAGCGCGCGCTACTGGCTCGCGCTCGGCAAGTTTAACCTCGCATCGGGTGTGTCCACGTTACGATTTGCGGCCACGAGCGAGGTAAGTAACGCATTCGACGCGGCGACAAAGGCGGGCGATAGTCTGCTCCTCGCCGTTGCCGCCGACGAAGTCGGAATGGCCACGTGGCGTCGGTATGAAGCCATTGCCAATCGCGCACTCACCTTTGACCGTCAAAAGATTCAATTGTCGAACGCGAACAATTGGCAGCGTGACAAAGCACGCAGTTACGTCGAAAGTTTTGTAAAAAAGATTGAACCACCAACAGGAAACACTGACTATGGCAACGCGTTCGTAAAATTTGCAGCCGCATTATCGGCCGACCCCACCAATCTCCGTTTCAGTCGTCACCTTTTCATGGCCTTGGGCGAACGAAGCCAGTGGCATGAAATGCGGGAACTGGGCATACAGCGCAGCAAGCGCTTTCCGCTCGACTACCAATCATGGCTCGCTCGCGGACTCGCGTCGCATCGGCTAAACGACGAGCAAGGCGCAAAAATCGCGTTCGACACCGCCATGGCACTTATGGATGACAGCGATCGTGCGCGGTTCACGCGCTTCACTCGCATTTTGCGACCACGGCCGGTAAAAAACGCGGACGGGCAAATCGGCGACACGGTTGGTTACGCCAAACTGCCGGCGCCACAACAGCGTGGACTTGAAGCCATGTATTGGATGATGAGCGATCCACTCGCCCTCACAGCTGAAAACGAGTATCAGCTTGAGTTTTACGCGCGCGTCACCTTTGCCGACTTTCGCTGGACCAACGAAGACTTCGACCTGCTCGGCGCTGACACCGACCGCGGCGATGTGCATGTGCGATACGGACCACCTGATGTCGAACTCACTGTCGCCGGCACCACGAGCGGATTAGACGGTGGTGTGTCGCTGGTGTGGATGTACAACAGCGGTCTTGTGTTTTTCTTCGACCTCCCGCCGGGCTTCGGCACGGCCCGCTTTGCCTTTGCCGATCACGACAATGTTGAACAGGTCAAAAACGCTGTTCCTGTGGCGTGGGATAACGTTCCGTCCACGCGCCTCCTCGATACCATCGGTATACGTGTTGCACGTTTTCGCAGTGGCCGCGACTCATCAGACCTCGTCGTCGCAGCGCGCATTCCGTTCGACTCGCTCGTACACGGGCTAGGGCTTACACGCGCGCCGGTCGACGTCGACATCCGATTATTCGATCAGTTTGTGCGCATCCAAGGGGTTGAGTCCGAACAAACCAGCGTGCGTCCCGATTCCGCGATCGCGCCCGTGATGCGCACGTGGACGCGCCGTATTGGTCCTGGCATCAACGTGCTCCGCGTTGAAGCGCTGCAGGCAGACAGCAAACGCGCCGCGCGCGCCATTACGCGATTCAATCCGGAGGTCAATACTGGCTTCGGCATGAGCGACGTGTTGCTCGGCGCGCCGCCAGCGACCGTCGGCGTTACCAACGCGCCGAAGCGCTGGACCGATGTGGTGATGACGCCAGGAATCGGACAATATCCCACGGGATCGGCCATCGGTCTGCTCTGGGAGATGTACGATCTCGCCGCGCGGGACGGACAAAACAAGTATCGATTGGCAGTAACAGTCGAACGCGTCAGCAAAGGCGGCGTGTCTGGGCTCGCGGCACGTCTCCTCGACGGGCTCGGGAAAACAATAGGACGCGCTCAGACTGGACGCGATCAACTCACAATATCATTCGATCGCACCGTGGCTTCGGCAAACACACTGGTTGAGTTTCTCAAACTCGATGTGTCCGACTCACCGACGGGCGCCTATCGACTACGTGTTGACGTGACCGATCTAACCAATCAGCGCAAAACCTCTCGCCAAACCAGCTTCCGTATTCAATGAATCACCTTCGCTCATTTGGCCAAAAACCTGTTCACGCGGAGGCGCGGAGACGCGTCTGGGTCGAGCCCGTTAACCACGCGATGAAGACCCTGCTTTAACAAAGCCTCGCCAAAATTGATCAGCAACCCCACTGGCAAATGCATGAGTCGCAGATACGTGAGGAGCTGCTTGGAATGCACCGACGCAACACGGTCTAGCGACTTGATCTCCACGATGACCCGCGAATCTACCACGAGATCGGCTCGGAATCCCTCCTCGAAATTCAGTCCGTCATACTGAATTCGAACGGCTTTTTGACGCTCCACCACGAAACCCCTCCGCATGAGTGCACGCGCAAGGACTACTTCATACACCGACTCGAGCAGTCCCGGCCCAAGCGCGATGTGAATTCTCAACGCCTCCTGCACTATTGCCTCTGTGATATCGTCGAGTTCCATTTTTCTGAGGTGTTGGTTGTGGGTCGCTGTTGTGGTGGTGGTGGTGGTGGTTGTGGTTGTTGTGGTTGTTGTGGTTGTTGTGGTTGTTGTGGTCCTCGTCCTTGCTTCTTTGTCCCCTTGTTCTTGTTCTTCTGCTGTTCTCCGCGTCCTCCGCGTCTCCGCGTGAAACTGCAGTTTACCATGTCGTGTCATCGCACCATCACCAGCCGCGCGCTCAAACGCACCCTCCGCAGCAAACCGCCCCCGCGATCTCACTTCCCCAGTTGCGCTTCCCTCCGTCACCGATTGTCTTTCGCGGCTCAATGCGCCCAGAATCACCAGTCTCCGCGGACACGTCTGTCCACATCGCCGGCAGCCGTACGTCCGATTACGACTACGATCTGCCGAGTGCACGCATCGCCCAACGTCCCGTCGAGCCGCGTGATGGCAGTCGATTGCTGGTGCTCGATCGCGCAGCCAACACGCTCACGCACCGTACCTTTCGCGATCTCGCCGAACTCATTCCCGCAAACGACGCGATCGTCGTCAACACGACGCGTGTCTTTCGCGCGCGACTGCTTGGCCGTCGCGATAGCGGTGGCGCGGCGGAGTTCCTTTTGTTGCGCCCAGTGGATGACACCCATTACGAAGCGATGGTGCATCCTGGCAGCAAATTGCGACCGGGACGTATGGTTACCATCGCGCCGGGTTTTCGCGTAGAAATCGTCGAGACGACGCCGCATCGAACACGCATCGTACGGCTCCACGCGGAGGGCGACGTGCGCGATGCGATTGAACAGTTCGGTCATATTCCATTACCGCCATACATCAATCGCGCAGACGATGTGCACGACACGTCGCGCTACCAAACCGTCTTCGCAGATCAATCCGGGTCCATCGCCGCACCAACCGCCGGATTGCATTTTACGCCCGAGCTGCTGGCGCGTCTCGAAGCGCGCGGGGTGCAACGCATCAATGTTTTGCTGCACGTTGGGCCCGGCACATTTCGTCCGGTGCAAGACGATGATCCCGCCGCGCATATCATGCACGAAGAGTGGTGCGAAGTATCGGCAGAGTCCGCGCAAGCGCTGAATGCCGTGCGCGATCGCGGCGGCAAGCTCTGGGCCGTGGGTACCACCAGTGTGCGCACGCTCGAATCGGCCGCCGATGCATCGGGACGCATCCAACCGATCAGTCGCGGCACCAACATTTTTCTCCG
>JANYFO010000454.1 GCA_025362635.1 Gemmatimonadaceae bacterium
GTGATCAGGCGACGATCGAGGATAAAGTGATCAGCGCCGAAGAAGTCCGAGATCTTTTGGGACGTCCGAAAGTGCATCCGGAGCGCGCCGCAGAACACGACGAGGTGGGTATTTCCACCGGCATGTATTACACACCGATGGGCGGCGACATCATGTTCGTCGAGGCGTCCATTCGTCGTGGTCAGTCGCGTGTACCGCGTGAAGCGGAACATGACGTGGTGCGCGTCGGTCCGATCTCGCTCATTCTTACAGGTCAGTTGGGCGACGTGATGAAAGAGAGTGCGCGTGCTGCACTCACCTACGCAACGAACAACGCGGAGATGCTGGGTATACCGGCTGATCGCGTGGCGACTGCGAGTGAAGCGCATATTCACGTCCCTGCAGGTGCCATTCCGAAAGACGGTCCAAGCGCAGGCATCGCGATTGCGACCGCGTTAGTCAGCGAGATGTCAGGTCGTAAGGTGCGGCGTGACGTGTCGATGACGGGCGAGATCACACTGCGTGGCCGTGTGTTGCCCATCGGTGGTCTGAAAGAGAAGGTGCTGGGCGCACATCGCGCGGGCATTAAGCACGTCATTATTCCGAAGGCCAACGAAGGTGATTTGGAAGATGTGCCGCAGGAGGTGCGTGACCAGCTCACGTTTTATCCCGTGCAGATGCTCAGCGACGTACTTGAGATCGCGTTGGTTGATGGCGGGCGCACGCCGATTGAGATCGAAGAAGGAGAACTCGTCGGCGTGTAAATAACGCGGGACTGTGAGACGCAGGACAAATGCACAACAACGAAATGGCAACAACGGGGGCGAACACGCGTGCAACACTCGGCGCATGTTTGCCCCTTTCTGCCGTCGCACCGCGAATTTTTTCGCTCAGTGCGCCGGGGTAACGTCGCAGCGCGCGCGAAGTTTGATAACGGCAATCATACCATCGGTGACGACGGCATCCTGTCCGTTGTTCAGCGTGAGTCCGCTCGGAATCTGACGCGGCACTCGAGACAACTCCGCCACACAGCCAGCGGTCCATAAATCATTAACGATTTTGTCGCGTTCTGCGTCAATTGCCGGGTCCACGCGATGTGTGAAGTGTTTGCGGTGCGTGAGAAATTCCACGGCAACGTCGTGCGTCGCGCCCGCGAGATAGAGCGGCAGCAAATCAACCGGTGACGGCCACCGCCAGAGTCGCACATGATGTCGCTTCGCAAACGTATTGTTCACTTTCTGGAAGAGTAAATCGGGCGGGCGGCCTTCAAGCAACAGTTGCGAGACGGGTTGGTGCGCATAGCCACGACCGACGGCGGCGTTCACAAACGTTTTAAAATCCGCGTGCACAGACATGCGTTCTGGCAGATTCCACCCTGCGGCGGTGAAGGCGTTGGTGAGCACCGCGCTGTCGCCAATGAGGGCGACATTGAGCAAATCGGCCGGCGAGCGCCCGGCGAATGCGGCTGCGCGCAGCGGCCAATCATCAACACGACGTCGGATGGAATCGCTGCTGCTCATCGCGGGCGGCGCGGTAACTATCGTCCACGTGGGTAAGGTGATGTCGCGCGTCACTTGCGCCGACAGATCGGTACCAACGCCGTAGCTGATTGGTGCGGCGCGCGCATGCGCTTGAACGCGGGATTCAGCGAAGAGCACCGCCGCGGCTATTGGATGGAAAGCGCCGAGCATCATGAGCGCCCACGTTTCGCGCGAACGCGCGACGCTGACGGCCGGCGCGCCAAAAATGAGGCCGTCGTCGCGAACAAATTCGCGCGCGTTATCGACGCCCGTGATGCGCATGGCGAGCGCAATTTTGATATCGCCGAGCGCGAGTGAATCGAAGGTGAGTTGGAGAATATGTCGGGATTTTGTATCGCGTCCAGTTTGCGTCACGCGACCCCACACGGTTGCACCGGGCGCGATTGCGATCCGACCGTCCACCCAAACGGGAGCCGTCACGATGGCCGAAATTGTGGTGTTCGCGAACCTTGCGTCGCTGCCGGTGGGCGTTGCGAGTCGCACAGAGAGATTCGTCCCGGCGATGATCACAGGTGTTGCCGCGCGGGCCGGCGGAAAAAGCGCGCCCGCCAAGACAAATATCGCGAGAGCATGCAGTTGATTTAGCATGCGAGGAATCTGCATTAAAGCTTCGCCCAACGCTTGAAGCCGACCGCGCGGCGCCGTGGCGGCTACGAACCCATTGTTAACGATCGCCGGTGCAGGCACGGATGGCGTGTAAGGGCACATCTCGGCAGGCGGAGCCTAAGCAGGGCGGACAGCGCGTACTCAACTGGCGCGCGTACGCTCAGCCGTCGTGCCGCCGATCGCCCGACGCGAGTTTGACGACGGCGCGCGGCGAAAACAGTTTGTGCGACGTGATTGCGCGAGATGCATCGACTCAATGTCGATTCCAGTGAGCGTTTCGATATGGTCGATGGTGAACGCGATGGGCACCACGAGCACGTGTTGACGCCCGAGCCGCTCCTTCCCGCTTCGCTAGGGCGTGGTCCCGATCAATTTCCAATTGGTCCTAAGCGAAACAAGCTCCACGGCCACACCGCGGCGCCGGGTTCTGTGCCTTGCAGATACCATTCCGTGTAGCGTCGATCCGCGGGCGTCGCGGCCACCGCTGGACGTCCATTTAATCGATCCACTTCAACACCGACAACGCCGGGTGGGGGAGCCCACGTCGCGCTACTCCGTCCGCCGTACACTGCGGCGATAATGCGACCCGCGATCGGCGCGGCCAGCGTACCACCAACGGCACCAGGTGAGATCATCGCCGGTTTGTCGAACCCAATCCACACGCCGGTGACTAACTCTGGCGTCATGCCGACAAACCAGACGTCGGTGTTGTCATTCGTAGTGCCGGTTTTGCCGGCGACGGCGATCCGCGCTGGCACGATGCGACGTAGCGCCGTCGCGGTGCCGCGCGTGACTACATCCTGCATCATATCGCGCACAATAAATGCGATGCGCGGATCCATTGCGGGACGCGGCGCCGCAAACTGCGGTGTGAAAACAGTGCGACCATTGCGATCATCAATGCGTGTGATGAAGCGCGGTTCGATTGCCACCCCTCCATTGTCGAACGTGGCATATGCTGCGACAAAGTCGAGTGGTTGCACGGCGGAGGCGCCCAAGGCGCTCGAAGGGTACGGCGCAATCGGTGAGCGAAGGCCTGCTCGACGTGCTAACGCGATCACAGAATCCATGCCGACACCCATCGCCAACTGTACGGCAACTGGGTTCCGCGAGTGCGTCATCGCTTCGCGCATTGTGATCGCACCCAAAAACGTATTATCCGCGTTTTCCGGACTGTAGATCTGTCCGTTGTCCAAGCGAATGCGCAGCGCCGTGTCAGCGACCATGCTGCTTGCCGTGAGTCCCGACGTGAGAGCCTGCGCGTATACGAACGCTTTGAAGGCGGATCCTGGCTGTCGATTGCCATCCACCGCGCGATCAAACGACGAGCGCCCGTAGTCGCGACCTCCGATCAACGCGCGCACTTCGCCACTTGTAGGGTCGAGCACCACGACAGCGCCTTCAAGGCACGCTTGCACTTTTGCAGGGCGACGCTTCGCCAGCGATGTGGTATCGACCGTCGCGCCCTTCGCGCACGGTATACCGCGAAAACCTGGGCGCGTTTCGATCTCATCCAATCCACTCGACAGCGCCTGTTGTGCGGCATGCTGCGTGGTCGGATCGATACTCGTATGAATCCGAAATCCACCTTGCATGACATCGATGCCCGCCCGCGTTGCCTGTACCCGTACGACATCCGTCACCCACGGCGCAGGCATCGCGCCAACGGCAACGGTATGCACGGCATCCCGCTGCGCTGCCGCGGCCTGCGCTGCCGTGATGTATCCCTGCCCCGCCATCAACGCGAGTACGGTGTTGCGCCGTTCGCGATTGCGATCAGGAAAGCGTGCAGGGTCATACTGCACCGGACTCTTCGGCATTGAGGCCAGCGAAGCGGCTTCGGACAACGTGAGCTCTGCCGCTCCTTTGCCGAAATACTGCCGCGCACCCATCTCGATGCCATACGCGCCGCGCCCAAACGAAATCTGATTCAGGAATGCTTCGAGAATCTGTTCTTTGGTGTAGTGCTTCTCCATCTCGCGTGCCGCTTGCTGTTCACGCAGCTTACGACCGATCGAGCGATCGCGCCGATCAATCAAGTCGGGATGCATATTGCCCACGAGCAACTGCGTGATGGTGCTAGCTCCGCGCATATTCCCCTTCACGGCGTCTTTCAACGCGCCCGCCACGCCGACGAGATCGACACCGTCGTGTTGGTAGAATCGTTTGTCTTCGACCGCGATAAACGCCTGCCCCACATATTTTGGTAGCGTGCGGACCGGCACGCTCAGTCGTCGCTCGCGTCCCATTTGGCCTATAAGCGACCCGTCGCGACCCAACACCAGCGTCGCCTGCGGCGGTGTGACAATGCGCCACGCGTCGTTGCCTACCGCTTGCGCCGACAGCGTGCCGAGGTGGCCCACGAGCAGGGCGGCGAGTGCGACGCAGGGGCGAAGGCGCAAGGGACAGTGCATATGCCACCAAAATACACCGCACGAGATCAGTTGATCGCCCGCGTCGCGTGACGCACTTTCCAGTATGTCTGCAGAACCGATTCGCCCCCTGACGCTTGCCGTCTGCCAATTCGCCCCCAAAAAGGGCGACCCGACCGCCAACCTCTCGCGACTCGGTGCGCTTTGCGCCCAAGCGGTGACGCTCGATCCTCGACCGCAAGTCCTGCATTTCCCGGAAACTGCGCTGTCTGGATACTTCGTGGAAGGTGCAGTTCGCGAAGTTGCGATGACTGCAGGCGCGCTGGCAAACGACCTCGACGAGGCTTATCGCGTCGCCTGTGCCGCCGTAAACATCGCGTGTGTGCCGACCGATGTTGTCGTCGGATTTTACGAACGCTGGCGTGACACTTTGCACAACAGTGCGGCCTACATCACCATCGGCCTCGACGATGGTCCACCCGTGTTGCGGCATGTGCACCGCAAAAACTTTTTGCCAACGTACGGGTTGTTTGACGAAGAACGGTTCGTCGAACGGGGCAGCGACATTCGCGCCTTTGAAACGCCGTGGGGCAAAGCGGCAATTCTCGTGTGCGAGGATGCTTGGCATTCCATCGCCGGCATGATTGCCGCCCTTGATGGCGCGCAACTGATATTCGTTTGTGCGGCGGCACCGGCGCGCGGACTGTGGCCGCGTGATGACGGCATTCCAGGCCCGTACAGCGCCGCACGATGGGAACGCTTGATGCGCGATATTGCCGAAGAGCACGGCGTATATGCCAGCCTGTCCAATCTCGTCGGCACGGAGGGCGGGAAACGTTTCTTCGGAACGTCGATGCTCGTGGGTCCTGGCGGTGATGTGCGTGGTCGCTCGCCCGTGTGGACCGAAAGTTTTCTTTCGATCACGATCGATCTCGATGATCTGGTCCGCGCTCGCGCAGACGCGCCGTTGCTAAGCGATCTCCGCGTTGCGCTTCCGCACGTCTTGGGAACGGTGCGTCGAATTCAGGACGGCATCTCCACGCCGCTCATGTATGACGGACCTGAACCTGCGGCCGCCGATTTGCTCAGCGGCACACGCGGATTTACGACAGGCGAATTTCAGGTGCCCAAGGAAGCGCTAACGCTCGCGAACGCGCGCGTGCGTACCGTGCCCGACTTTGTTCCGGTCATTCGACACAATGTGGGCGAGCAAGGTGGACCACCACCGCTCGACATTGATGTCGAGCTTACAGAAGCTTGGCTCGTTGGCTTTCTTCGCGAAGAGATGACGCGACGCGGTTTTGCGCGCGCTGTGATCGGACTATCAGGCGGCGTCGAATCGGCCGTCGCTGCGTATCTGGCTGTTCGTGCACTCGGTAACACCAACGTGATTGGTGTGCGACTGCCATATCGCACATCCAGCAGTGAATCGCTCGAACACGCGCAACTCGTGATCGACGCACTGGGCATCGAATCACGCACGCTTGATATCTCCGACGCCGTGGACGGATACTTCGCCAACGAACCAGAGGCCGATATTGGACGCCGCGGCAACGTCATGGCGCGTACGCGCATGATTGCACTCTTCGATTTGTCCGCGCGCTATCACGCCCTGCCGTTTGGCACCGGCAACAAGACTGAACGACTGTTCGGCTACTTCACGTGGCACGCCGATGATTCACCGCCTGTCAATCCCATTGGCGATCTCTACAAAACGCAAGTGTGGCAGCTCGCGCGACATCTCGGCGTGCCGTCGGTGATTGTGAACAAGCCGGCAACGGCAGATTTAATTGTCGGACAAACCGACGAGGCAGATCTCGGCATCAGTTACGCGCGCGCTGACGACATTCTCAACGGACTGCTGCACGGATTTTCCCACGAAGCCATGCGTTCGCGAGGATTTCAACTGGACGAATTAGCGCTCGTAAAACGACGACTCGATGGTACGCATTGGAAACGTCGTCCGCCATCAACCGCGCTGGTGAGTCACTCGGGCATAGGGGAGTCGTACCTGCGGCCGGTTGACTACTAAAAAAGGTTTTCTGTTTGCGTCATTCGCGGAGAATCGCCGTTGCAGTGCGACCGACGCCGCCTCAAAAAGGCCCGCACCACCCTGAACAAATGTCGAGTCAGCGATACAACGCCGACGAATCGGCAACTGCGAGTTCACAGCAGAGTTGCGCGATGCGCTCCACCGCCTGCGCTACAAATCGGGCACCTTTTTCGGCGGTGGCGGCGCGCGGATTTCCGACGCCCGTGTCCGCCGTGACTTGCGTCCATCGGCGCGGGACCCAAGCCCATCCATTCCGCACGCCCTCAAAAATACTGTTGCGTGCTGCCCCGTCGCCCCACGTGTCACGTTCGGCAACCAAATGCGGTGCCACATGCAGCATGGCGCTCGTTTCCAATTCGCCCGCGTGATCGCCCGGTTCGTCGAACACACCGTGCTCGCCCGCTTGCCACCAATTTGCGATCGCTACCACCATACTCGTTTCCGGCTGCAACTCGCGCACGAGCGCACGCAGTTCGTTGCCGCCATGCGCATTGAGCAAGAGCAACGCGCGGACTCCATGCGGTTCAAGACTCCGAATGACGTCGCGCAACACAGCCAGTTGCGTACTTGGCATGACGTTGATCGTCAGCGGTAAATCGAGCTGCGTCGTGTTCACACCAAAGGGTATTGCGGGCAATGTCGCAACGCGGACGTCACGCGCAGCACACGCCACACTCACGCGCGCCGAAACTTCGCGCGCGAGAATCGTGTCCGTGCCATACGGCAAATGCGTGTTGTGCGCCTCCGTGGCGCCGAACGGCAAAATGGCCACGGGCCACAATGCGGCACGCACGACTGGCCAGTGGAGCTCCTCAAGCACACCGAGTCGAGGCAACGTACCTACCTGCCTTGGCGAAACGTGTCACATGAATTCGGCTCACCCGTGTCAAATCCTCGCCGAAACCACGCCCGTCTATCAGCCGACGATCCGTGCGTAAACGTTTCCGGATTTACACGGCCCGTCGACATTTTTTGCAATCGATCATCGCCAACCGCGGCGGCAGCATTCAGCCCCTCGTCAATGTCACCCGCCTGCAATACACCTTCTGTCTGCGCACTATGCGCCCATACACCCGCATAGCAATCGGCCTGCAACTCGAGCGCTACGGACAATTGATTCCCGGCCGCTGGATCACGTTGCTGCAACGCGCGCACTTGTCGCTCCGTCCCCAAAACATTTTGCACATGATGACCGAGTTCATGGGCTAACACGTACGCTTGCGCAAAATCACCTGGCGCGCCGAACTGCCGGTCCAGTTGCGAAAAAAAACTTAAATCGACGTACACTTTGCGGTCACCTGGACAGTAAAATGGTCCACTGCCCGCTTCGGCGCGACCGCACGCTGATGTGACAGCGTCGCGGAACAGAACGATCTTCGCATCGGTGTAGCGGGGTACGATACGATGCCAATCAGACTGTAGCGTATCAAATACAAATGACACGAACTGCACCATCTTTTCTTCAGAGGCGTCGTTTATCGGCGCGCTCGCATTCGAGCTCGTCGGCGCACCGTTGTCTGCACCGCCCACACCGCCAAACTCACTCAGCAGGTCACGTTTGAATACGAAGCTGAGAACGAGCAACACCACCACGCCGCCTATTCCTAGGCGTCCGCCACCGAATCCGCCGCCACCGCCACCGCCACCGCCATCGGACGAGTTGCCGCGTTGATCTTCGAGGTTGTTACTACGGCCACCGGGCAACCAGCGCATAGGAGTGTGCGGTAAGAGAGAATGTGCGTGCTATGGCGACGTACTTGGGTGCAACGAAAGAAACTCATAGTCATCTGTGCCAACAATTTTCAGCCACGCAATCACTTCGACAATTCGCGTTGGCGGAAAATAGCCGCGAGCCCCCGTGATGCGACGCATGAGATGCACCTCGTTGCCCACCTGTGTCCATGTTGACTCGTACCGACCGAAAAACGTGGTGGCCGTCACATTTTTTGGCAGCTCGGCTTTCCAGCCATCGGGCAATGTAAGATGCAAATCCATTACCGCGATGGACGGCGTCAACAACTGCGCCGCGTCAATAGAGAACACGCGCTTTGGACGGCTTTCAAGATCGCGCGCCAGATTGCGAAAGGCTCGTGCGGGTCCACGAATGGTCGGCGAGAGTGTAAACAACCGCACATCCCCAACAGGTTTTAGCGTCGCGTCAGCCACAATGCGATAGGACATCTGCGTTCGAGCGCGCTCGTCACGGCCGTCAAACGCGACGATCGAGTCGACGGTGGCGTCGGCGGCGAAAATGTGCTGCGCGAGCGCCTTGCCGAGCGCAGCGCGGCGTGCAGAATCGAGTGGCGACGCGAAGGCTCCGCGCATTGGATATGACAATACGCCGAAAGACTCTTCCGTCACGTGTCCGACGGCGTGGCCGGACGTGTCAAGCGCGAGATTGAGTCGCTGCATATTTATGTTCTCGTCAACCGACGTGACGGGAAATGTGATCTCCTGCGCCGAGCCATCCAGATTGACGAGGATGCCGAGCGCGCCTTGATATGCATCGGGAATGGCGCCGTACGGAATGACGTCGGCGGTGAGGTCGGTGTACGTCCAGTCCTTTCCCTCGCGCACCGCCGCGATGGCATGATTGAACTGGTAGATCGACGGCAGCAGACGATCAGGGCGACCGCCGAGCGCGAGCAGCACCGGACTTGCCGAGATCCCGTAACGACGGAGGGCGGCGACAAACAACGTTGTCTTGTCCTTACAGTCACCAAAACCGGAAGTGATCACTTCAGCGGGTGTGCGTGGTTGGTAACCGCCAATGCCCAACGCAACGGAGACGTAGCGCACGTCTTGTGCAGCCCAACGACGCACGGCACGTATTGTATCGAGCCGTGTGCGCGCGCCGCTCGCGCGCACCAACGAATCAATGCGCTGCGCGACCGGGACAGTGAGCGCATACCGGTCACGCGCCAAGCTGTCATACCAGTGCGCGAGATCGTTCCAACTGCCGGGTGGTGCGATTGTGACGGTCATCACCGCATCGTTAGAATCTGCAGCAAACGGTTCGAGGAGAATGCCCGGCTCCTCGTGAATCGCCCACATGATGAGGCGACGACCACCAACAATCGTTTCTGTTCGACGCGACCTGAGATTGCGCTCGGCAATGCGCGGCGTGAAGCCCTCGGGAATGTCGAGTACAAAGCGCGACTGCACGATGGGGCTTGTATTGTTGGCGTTCCACCGGAAAAAGAAATCGCCTAGGCGCGACGGTGCGGCCTCCTCGAGCGTCCAGGCGATATCGAGAATAGTGCCGACCGCAATTCCGGAGAGCGACAGTCGTTTAACACGTTGATCTTGATAAATCGGATTGGACATTGCGGCTGGTACGTCCGACTCTTGCTCTTGCAACACTTTGTCACTCACCACGTCGCCATTGGTTTTGAGCACCCGTACCCACTGCACAGTGAGTGCTTGATGGGTCTTGGCATAACTGAACGCGCGCTCCGAGAGCCCTCGCACGGCGCCCGCGTCGAGCACTTGAATAACCTGCCGCGTGCGTCGCGCTCCGCGTCCGTCCGGCTCAACGCGATATATGCTTTCATCGAGCAAAAGCACGATGGGCGCGCCCTTGAATTTTGCCGGGTTAATAGCAAGCCGAATAATGCTGTCCGACGCCGCTGCTGCGAGCACCGAGGGTGCCTGTGGCGGTACCGCCTGTTGTGCCGACAGTGGCGGCGCTTTCCATGCAATCAGCGCCGCGGCGACCGGTAGTAACAAACGAGTGATCAAGGGCGGCATGCAGGTCATTGGCCTAGTGCTGGCAACGTGACGTACTCATCGATGCAGACAAAGTGCGGACCGAAACGCCCGCAATCTGAATGGTGTGCGATGTGCGCGCCGGACGGGAGTCTCTTACCGCAATAACTGTCCCCCGCGTTCGCGCGTCCTACGCCGCGTACGCCGCATCACGTGCAAAGGCCAAACTTACCGCGCGACGCGCACCACGTTTCAGCACTCGATGCACCGACCGCGCATAGCGTACAAAATTTGCGCCAGCCCACGGGTGCCGCGCGAAAAACTCAAACGGAAAGAGGTCACCCTTCAGTCGATTGCATGGACCACATGCCACCACAAGGTTGCCCGGATCATGTGCACCACCACGCGCGAGCGGAACGACATGATCGAGCGTCGCCGTACTCTGGTCGAGATGTACGGCGCAATACACGCACCGTTGTCCACAATCGCGAAGCGCTGTCTTCCGCATTGCGCGCTTCAATGCCGTATGCACGAGAAAGGCACCAGATTGCAATTTTGCCACATCCCGCGCGCTTGAACGATGTGCGGACTTCGTCCCGCGCGCGCGCACTGCAGATCGCTTCGATGGGCGCACACTGCGCACTGCAGTTCCACAGGCCAATCGCAGCGATGGGCGTCGAGGCATTTAGCGACGTCCTCCTAAAAATAACAACGCCCCGACAGAGGCGAGTATCCTCATGTCGGGGCGGAAATCGATGAGACGTTGATCGGCGAGCGATGCCGTGGGGCAACTTCCCCGACGACGGATCGTTGGGGTCGAGCCGCCGCGACGCCGTGGGCGTCGATCACGCGCGGGGCATCGCAGGCGAGTGTCACCGGAAATGGAGCGCATCATCCTCCTGGTGGAACCGGGTGGAGAGAGCCCAGCGAGCCGCACTGCACTCAACGCGAGTGCAAATGCAAGCCGGATGGCGCTTGCTCGCCATCACGAACGCACGATAGAACACGGATCGTCATTCGGTCAAGAGCTTTTTTGCATCGGGACGACGACATCCGCGTTACAATTTCATCCCACCATCGCGTAACGGATCGCGCAACATGCTACCAATGCGGGCCGCCATCGCGTCGAGCTGCTGGCGATTGGGCATCTGCGAACCGGGAAACGGCAGCGGTACATCAAAGCCATCGCCTTCTCGACGCGGAATGAGGTGAATGTGATAGTGCATCACATTTTGCCCAGCGGCGGCGCCCGAGTTGACTACGATATTCATATCCGTTGCGCCAGATGCCGTTTGCACCACCGGGATCAGCTTCGTTGCCACTTCAAACAGATGCGCGCCTACGTGACGGGGAATGTCCTGCAGCGTTTCGTAGTGTTCGCGGGGGACGACGAGCACGTGCCCGGCATTCACGGGCTGGATATCAAGGAATGCAATGGCGACTGCATCCTCGTAACAAATGGAGACTTCCGCGGCACCGCGCATTAGGTCGCAGAAGATACAGTGGCCACTGGAGGGTGTCATCGGAGAGGTCGGTGCGTGCATGAAGGTACGGGCTCAACATGTGTTTGAGAAACGATTGACCCGCGCAGGACGGCACGCTGGCTACTCCTGACATCTTCCCGACCGTCCCATCGTCTGTCAACGGGCGATCGTCGCAACTAGCTTTCCAGCTTCGTCCTGCAACCCCCGAGTCCATACGATGGCAACTTCGACCCGCCCGACTCGCGCCGACAAGGCCGCGATCGCCGAGCCCGCACTTTCTCGCGAGCAACTCCTGCACGCGTACCGCATGATGTATTTGTCGCGCCGCATTGACGACAAAGAAATCCAGCTCAAACGACAGAACAAGATTTTCTTTCAAATCTCCGGTGCTGGGCACGAAGCGATTTTAATCGCCGCGGGCATGGTGCTGCGTCCGTCGCACGATTGGTTCTACATGTACTACCGCGACCGTGCGCTTTGCCTGATGCTCGGCATGACGGCTAACGAGATGCTGTACAGCGCGGTTGGCGCCGCGATTGATCCGAATTCTGGCGGCCGACAGATGCCGAGTCACTGGGGACACAAGGCGCTGAACATCACGTCGAGTTCGTCGCCGACCGGCACACAGTTCCTGCAGGCGGTTGGATGTGCCGAAGCAACGATGCGCGCAAAAATGCTCGGCATCTCAGACAACTTTACGAACGATGAAGTCACGTTGGTGACAACCGGTGACGGCACGACGAGTCAGGGTGAGTTTTGGGAATCACTCAACACCGCGTGCAATTTGAAGTTGCCGGTCGTATACCTCGTGGAAGACAACGGGTACGCGATCTCGGTGCCGGTAGAAGTTGGTACGGCTGGCGGGTCTATCTCCAAACTCGTCGCGTCGTTCCCGGGGTTGTATATCCAAGAGGTGGACGGCTGCGATTTGCTGGCGTCGTATGCGGTCATGCAACGTGCGGTGGCCTATGCACGCGAGCGGAAAGGGCCGGCCTTGGTGCACGCGAAAGTCATCCGCCCGTATTCGCATTCGCTCTCGGATGATGAAGTGTTTTATCGTCCGCAGGATGAGCGCGATGCCGATGCCCTGCGCGATCCATTCGTGACGTGGCCCGCATGGTTTCTTCGCGACGGCATTGCCACCGACGCTGAACTTGAAGCCATTCGCGAGTCAGTTGATGCCGAGGTGCTTGCCGCGACCGACGATGCATTATCGCAAGCGCAGCCCGGCGCCGACACCGTGCATTACGCGGTGTATTCGCCCGACGTCGATCCGTGCAGCGAGCCGTTTGATACTGAGGATGACCCGCAGTTTACGGGGCAGCCAACGACCATGGTGGATTTGCTCAATTCGTGCATGAAAGACGAGATGGCGCGCGACGAACGTATTCTCGTGTTTGGCGAAGATGTTGCCGACGTATCGCGCGACGAACATTTAGGCAAAGTAAAGGGCAAGGGTGGTGTCTTTAAGGTGACGTGGGGTTTGCAGAAGCAATTTGGTAGCGCTCGCGTATACAACTCGCCGTTAGCCGAAGCCAACATTATTGGGCGCGCGATTGGACTCGCGCAACGTGGCTTCAAACCAGTCGTGGAGATTCAGTTTTTCGACTACATCTGGCCGGCGTACATGCAATTGCGCGATGAGTTGGCGACGATGCGCTGGCGCTCCAACAATGCCTTCAGTGCACCGATGGTGGTGCGCACCACGTACGGTGGCTACATCCGCGGCGCGTTGTATCACTCGCAAACGGGTGCGTCGTTGTTTACGCACTGCCCAGGAC
>JANYFO010000322.1 GCA_025362635.1 Gemmatimonadaceae bacterium
CAACTTTCACCACATCGTTGGGGTCACGCACGTAACGATCCGAAATTTGGCTCACATGCACGAGCCCGTCCTGATGCACGCCAACGTCGACAAATGCGCCAAACGCGACGATGTTGGTTACCACGCCCTCAAGCACCATGCCCGGCAACAGATCCCCGGGTTTGGTGAGATCATCACGAAACGCCGGCGGCTCAAACGCCGCACGCGGATCACGGCCCGGCTTCCGCAACTCGGCGACAATATCACGGAGCGTCGGCAGCCCGACATCGTCGCTTACGTAACGCGCGAGTTGAATGCTCTCGACCAGTGCATCATTGCCGACGAGCGTCGCCACGTCGGCACCAATGTCTTTCGCCATTCGCTCAACGAGCGTATACCGCTCCGGATGTACGGCACTCGCATCGAGCGGATGCACGCCGCCACGCACACGCAAAAATCCGGCAGCTTGTTCAAACGCCTTCGCGCCAAGTCGCGGCACGTCTTTTAAGTCGGCACGTGACGTGAGACGACCGCGCTGATCACGCAACGTCACAATTGATTGTGCAAGCCCAGGCCCAATCCCCGCGACATACGCCAACAGTGCGGCCGACGCCGTGTTTACTTCGACACCAACACGATTTACGCAACTCTCGACGATGTCATCGAGCCGTTGCTTTAATTTGGTTTGGTGAACGTCGTGCTGATATTGCCCAACGCCGATCGACTTCGGATCAATCTTCACGAGCTCGGCGAGTGGATCTTGAAGACGACGCGCTATGGAGACTGCACCACGAATGGACACATCGAGCTCAGGAAATTCAGCGCGCGCCAAATCGGAGGCCGAGTATACCGAGGCGCCGGCTTCATTCACCACCACCACCTGCGGGCGCGGCGGATCGAGTTCGCGCAACGCCGCCTTCACCAGCGTTTCTGTCTCGCGACTCGCGGTGCCGTTGCCGATGGCGATCAGCTCCGGCGTGAAGCGCGCGACCATCGCGCGAATTGCTCCGGCAAATCGATCTTCTTGATGTAAGTACAGCGTATCGGTGTGCTGTAACGCACCCGTGGCGCTAACGACGGCCACTTTCACGCCGCTGCGAAAGCCGGGGTCAAGTCCAATCACCCGCAGTTCGCCAGCGGGTGCCGACAAAAGCAATTGCTCAAGATTGCGACCGAAAATGGTGATCGCTTCGTCATCCGCACGCGTTTTCAACTCGACACGAAGCTCCACCTCGATGGCCGGCGCCAGCAATCGGCGATAGCAATCGTGTGCAACGAGCCCCAGCTGCTGCGTCGCACGTCTGTGCGCCGTGGCTTCCGTGGCGAGACGAGCGTTGATCTCGTCCGTCGGTGCTTCCACACGCCAGATCAATTCGTTTTCGGTTTCGCCGCGACGGATGGCGAGCATGCGATGACTCGGAATGGTGCCGAGGGATTCGCTGTAGTCGAAGTAATCTTTAAACTTGGAGTCGTCGCTCGCTTTGCCCGTCACCACCGTACTGCGCACCGTGCCCTTCGCCCGCGTGAGTTCTCGTACCCAGCCGCGGACGACGGCGTCTTCTGACAGCTGTTCTGACAGAATATCGCGCGCGCCTTGCAACGCGGCCTCGGTCGTTGGCACTTCACCATCGGTGCCCACGTAGGCCAGCGCCGCCGCGTCCATCTGGGCGTCCGTGCCTTCTCCCGCCCACAACAGATCGGCCAGCGGTCCGAGCCCACGTTCGCGGGCAATCATGGCGCGCGTACGACGTTTGGGTTTGTACGGCAAATACAAATCTTCGAGCGCCTGCTTGGTATCGGCGCGGAGGAGCGCGGCGCGCAGCACGTCATCCAGCTTGCCCTGCTCGTCCACGCTTTTCAGAATAGCCGCGCGACGATCTTCCAGCTCGTGCAAATACTCCGCCCGGTCCCGCACATCGCGCAACTGCACTTCATCGAGATCGCCGGTGATCTCTTTGCGGTAGCGCGCCACGAACGGCAGCGTTGCGCCATCCGCAAAAAGGGTGAGCGTGGCGCGCACTTGTTGCGGTGCGAGCGAAAGTTCAGTCGCGACACGCGCGACGATGTCCTGCGAGAGAGCGTCAGTCATGGGCCGAGCAAATTAGAGCGCGCGTGGTCGCGATGCTACGGCTTGCGTTGTG
>JANYFO010000366.1 GCA_025362635.1 Gemmatimonadaceae bacterium
ACTTCGTCAGCGATGCGACTCCGATGTGTAGCCACCGCGCTTTGCAACTCGCTGTCGCCTGCAACCGCGACAGCTATCCGGTCACTCACATCCAACTGCGCTTCTTTGCGAAGTCGTTGAATGCGACTAATTACCTCGCGCGCTAACCCTTCGGCCCGCAATGCAGGCGTCACGGTGGGATCCAACGCCACGCCATAGCCCCCGTCTTCCTGAACCACAGCGTCACCAGACGAGCGCCGGATGATGGTCAGGTCGTCCGGTTCTATCAAGCGCGCGACGCCACCAACCTCGATTGTAACCGTCAATCCCGCCGCCAACGTATGTAACGACTCGTCTGTCAGCTGTGAGACAGCGGCCGCGACGAGTGGTGTTTCTTTACCAAACTTCTTGCCGAGGGTGCGAAAGTTCGCCTTCGCCTCGAGCGAGACGAGCGCATCGGTTGATGTCACGAATTCAACACGTTTGACGTTTAACTCGGACGCGAGCAAATCGCCTAACGCCACTACCCCTTGGCGATGTCCTGGCACCACGCACTGCACCAACGGTAATGGCTGGCGCACATTCACTGCCGCCACATCACGGGCCGCACGTCCTAACCCAGCGAGCGCGCGAATGTCGTCCATCGCCTGCTCAAGCTCTGCATCGACCGTCAGCATACCTCCACGCGTGTACGACGCAAGGTGCACCGAGGTTCCGACCAGCGCACGATGCACCGCGTCCGAAATGAACGGCGCGAATGGCGCCAGCAGTCGACACGTGACCGCGAGCACCTCATGCAGCGTCGCAAACGCCGCCCGATTGTCCGCGAGTTCCACGTCGTAAAAGCGAGCGCGCGAAAGCCGGACGTACCACTTCGAGACATCATCATCCATAAACTGCATGACGCGCCGCGCCGCGACGGTGGCGTCGAAATTCGTCATGTGTGCATCAACTTCAGATTCAACGCGCGCCAACCGAGACAGAATCCATCGATCCAACGCCGGACGATCGGCGAGGAGCGGATCGTTTGTGCTGGGCGACCACCCAAAGTTGGCATACTGCGCGAAGATGCCGTTGTACACGTTGCGGAACGTGAGCAAAAACCGACCCGCCGTGTCGCGAATCGCGTTTTCGTCGAACCGACGTGGCACCCACACCTGACTGGACGCGACGAGAAACAATCGCACCGCATCCGCACCATGGCGCTCCAGCACCTCCCACGGATTGACGACGTTGCCCTTGCTCTTGGACATCTTCTGCCCGTTTGCATCAAGCACCAGATCGTTCACCACAACGTTGCGATACGGAGCCGCCGATCCTTCCGCATTATTGGGCAGCGCATCGCCCAAGCCCGTGGCAATGGCGAGCAACGAGTAAAACCATCCGCGCGTCTGATCAACGCCTTCGGCGATGTAATCGGCCGGGAACTGCTGCGCGACCATGTCGACGTTTTCAAATGGATAATGCCATTGGGCAAATGGCATCGATCCTGAGTCGAACCACGTATCGATGACTTCGGGCACGCGTCGCATCGTGCCGATGCCGGTTGGCGACGGCCATGTGTACTGATCGATATGCGGCTTGTGCGGGTCGAAATCACTGGGTAACGCGCGACCAAGGCGTGCGCTCAAATCCGCGAAACTCCCAAGCACATCAACTTCTGTTGGATCGGTGTCGTTGATCCACACCGGAAGCGGCGTGCCCCAATAGCGATCGCGCGATATTGCCCAGTCAACGTTGTTCACGAGCCATTCACCGAATCGCCCCGACCCCACTTCGCTGGGATTCCAGTTTACGCGCGCGTTGCGCGCCATCATGTCGTCCTTGACCGCGGTCGTTCGGATAAACCACGAACCGCGGGCGTAATACAAGAGCGGTGTACCACAGCGCCAGCAGTGCGGATACGAGTGCACGAACGTACTCGCCTTCCATAACACATCACGCTCGCGCAGCACGTCGACAATGTGCGCATCTGCATCCTTCACGAACACACCAGCAACTTCCCTCACGTCGGCCGTGAATTCTCCGCGCGCATTAACCGGCTGCAGAAACGCGAGGCCATGACGCTGGCCGGCCGCGTAATCGTCCGCGCCAAAGGCGGGCGCCATGTGCACGATGCCGCTGCCGTCGTCCGCAGAAACGAAGTCTTCGCCAACAATGATCTCGTGACGTCCCTCTTCCGGATACGGTACCCAATCCAACGGCCGCTGATATTTGAGACCGACGAGCTCAGTGCCGCGATGCGTGCCGATCACGTCCCACCGATCCGCCCAGTCCGCACCCAGGACGGCCGCAACACGTGGCTCCGCCATGATAATGGTCCACTCGTGAACCTGATGTTTGCG
>JANYFO010000401.1 GCA_025362635.1 Gemmatimonadaceae bacterium
ACCGGGCCGGCTACGGTCACATCGCAGATGTAACTGTGTCCATGAAAGTTTGGATGCGCGCACGCGCCAAACACTGCCGCATTTTCCGCCTCACTCCAATCGGGCCGTCGATAGCGATGCGCGGCGGCGAACAGTACCCGACGCGTGAGCGAGGTGCGCGGCACAGTCGTGCTACCGAAAAATTGGAACGGACACGCCCGCTGAAACACCCCAGTTGCCGCGCCACACAGAACGCGACTTCGTGTCCGAAAGGAGGGCCGTACTATCCGCCGCTTTCAGAAAGTATTTTTCAGGATATTGATACTGCCAGATATAATTGGTGGCGTCCACGCGCACGGAATAACCAGAACGCATCAAATACCGCAGTCCAAGGCCATAGGTAAAACTAAACTTCGTGCCAAATCGGTAGAGCCCTGTGTCCGCTTTTGCAAAATCACTCGCGATGCCTACGCCGCCCGATAACAAGGGGATTAAGCGGTGCCACGTTTTCTGTCCGGTGAGCGCAATGTCGAGACCCAAATCCACGACGGACGTTGTTGCCCTCGTGGTGCCTACTAAGCGCGTCTTCGCCGGCTTTGTCGGATCGAACACATTCCTTGTCGACGGCGCCACCGTGTAGCGAGCGAACAAGTACGCAGGGCCGCCAACTCCGATGTCGTAACGCAATGAAACGAAACCCGTCGCGTCAGGCGCCACCTTTGCCGGATCGCGCTTTATTCCCAACCATCCGCCGCTCGCGGACAACGTCTGACCCGGCGTGTAATCCTCGTACGGACTGGCAGTCGGTAAATGTCCAACCTGCGCCATCGCCGGACGCGACAGCACCACGGCTGACGCAACGCCAAACGCCATCGTGACGAAGGACCGAGAAGCACAACGCAAACGCATGGACGGTTGAAAAAAAGTCATCAGGATGTCTGGGAAAGGTCGCGCAGGTCACGACCGGTCATTTCGAAAGACGGGGCAAGACCCATCAGCGCAAGTGCGGTTGGTCCAACATCACACAGCGCGCCGCCTGCACGCAGCGAAATAGGCGCCACAGCATCGCGGCCAAGTTGCATAATCACCAACGGTACCAAATTGGTGGTGTGCGCCGTGTGTGGTTGCCGCGTAATCTCGTCAACCATCACATCGGCATTGCCATGATCGGCCGTGATAATCAGCTGCACACCACCTGTCGCCGCAGCGTCCAAGATACGACCGAGACACGCATCCACTGCCTCCACCGCAGCAATGGCTGCAGGCAACGAGCCCGTGTGGCCGACCATATCCGCGTTGGCAAAGTTGCACAGCACGAAATCGTGCGTACGATTGGCAAGGGCGTCGCATAAGACATCGCAGACGCCGTCGGCACTCATCTCCGGTTGCAAATCGTATGTCGCCACCTTGGGACTTGGCACCATTCTCCGGTCTTCGCCGACAAGGGGGGCGTCATGCCCGCCATTAAAAAAGAACGTGACATGCGGGTATTTCTCTGTTTCCGCGATCCGTAACTGCGATAAGCCAGCGTCGGCAATCACGTTGCCAACGAGATGCCGCATCGATTGTGGCGCAAACGCCATCGGAAACGGAAATGCATCTTCGTATCGCGTCATCGTGGTAATCGACACCGCAGGGCGGACCCCAGTGTCGAAGCCATCAAAGGCCGGCATGGCCAGCGCACGTAGCGCTTGACGCATGCGATCAGAGCGAAAGTTGTAACTAATCACGACATCGCCGTCACGCATTGGTGCGATCGCCTGACCGTCACTGCCCGCCATCACAAAGGCCGGTACAAATTCGTCGGTCACGCCAGCGTCGTACGCGCGTTGCAACGCGGCCGATGCATCCGTCTCAATCGGAGCGTCGCCCACTACCGCCGCGCGATACCATTGCGCCGTACGCTCCCAACGATGGTCGCGATCCATTCCGAAATAGCGACCGCATACGGATGCGACCTGCGCGCGATGGCCCACCCGCGCGAGCAGCGAATGCAAAAATTCCAAACCAGATGACGGCGGTGTATCGCGACCATCGAGCATCACGTGCAACATTACTTGCGGAACCGATTCGCCCGCCGCCATTTCCACAAGCGCTAACAAATGATCATCGTGCGCATGGACGCCGCCATCGCCGAGCAGCCCCACGAGGTGCAACTTGCCTCCAGAAGCGCGCGCCGCTCGGCACGCAGACACTAGCGTCTCGTTCGAAAAAAACGAGCGATCATCGATTGCCGCACCAATGCGGACCAAATCCTGCGTTACAACACGGCCAGCGCCAAGGTTCATGTGACCGACCTCGCTATTCCCCATCTGGCCATCCGGTAAACCCACGGCGCGGCCAGACGCCTTTAATAGGGTGCGCGACGACTGCGACCAGACACGACGCCAATTCGGTGTGTTCGCGAGCAAAATCGCATTCGACTCTCGGTCTTCTCGATATCCCCAACCGTCCAAAATGATTAGCGCAACAGGATCCGTCGTGCGTGCGGTCATCCGTACTCGGGTGTGGGCCAGTGAACGTGCACGAATTACGTTGCGGTCATCAACATAATCCTACCGACGATGAATCTAGCCCTGCTCTTAACATGCCACCAACGGACCACTACCGAAAGCCGAAACCGTGACGCGCATTAGCCGGAGTTCCCTGCTGCTCGTCTTGTTGCTCGGTGCGACGCTGGTAGTTGACGGGGTACTGCTTTGGAGACGCCAACGGTATCTGGACGAAGCCGCGCGACTGCGGGTCGGCATGTCCGCTCTCGAATCAAAGCGTGCTGATGCAATTCTCAGCGCCGAGGCAGACCAATCGGGGCTCATGCTCCAATTGCTGCGTCAGCAGGCTGCCGGCGACGACGCGATTCATCTTGCGATCAACACCGACTCGTCGTCCGTGGCCTTAGAAAGCGGCCTGGCGCAGTTGCGCGTGTTTCATGTCGACATCGGTCCGGAGCGGCGAGTGGGTGTCGCCGCCGACACGTTACGAGTTACCGTGCCGCGCGGCACTCGCTCGGTCGAAAATATTCTTTCAGCGACGGATACCTTCGAACTGCCGGCGTGGCTCTGGTCCGATCGCGGGCTGCCAATAACCGCGGAGCGCCGTGGCGTGGGATGGACGGGGCCGGGCGCGATTGTGACGTCTGGCGGCACACTGATCTACAGCATACCCACCAGCGGCCCGCTCGCCGACAGCAGTTATGTGATGCCGGGAGCGATTCGCGTGGCCGTTGCTGATCTTGAGGCCATCCGCGGCAGCCTCGCGCGCGGTATGAAGGTCTACTTCTTTTGAGCGACCAGCCAGTGTCTTCTCATCGCATGAACCGCGTGCTTCTCGTGACGGTCGTTGCCGTTCTTGGTGTCACGGTATGGCTCGTGATGCAAACGCTGCACGATCGGTTTGCGCGAGACGTCGCGCGCCTCGTCTTCAATGACAACCTTGACGCGATTGATCGAGCGCGTCGCGAGGCCAGCGTTGGTTCCGACACGCTGCGCGCCCAACTCGCCACGAGCCCCGCGGCCAAGATCGGCGGGCCGTATATCGTCGTCTCCATTGCCGATCGGCGACTGTGGTACAAAGAGGGCGACAGTGTGCTGTTCACTGCACCGGTCGCCACCGGAAGTGGCAAGACTGTCACGTTCGTCGGCAGTAGCCGTGTGTACCACTTTGAGACACCGCGCGGTCGACTGGTCGTGCAACGTCGCGACTCAGCGCCAGCATGGATTCCTCCCGATTGGCACTACCTTGAACAAGCGCGAAAGCGCGGTCTAAGCACTGTCCAGCTCGTACGCGGAGCACCGATTAAAACCAAGGACGGTGGTGAGGTGACCGTTGTCGGAAACGACGTTGTGCGCAAGTCAAAAGATGGGTCTACGCGGGCGCTGACTGCCGAAGAGGGGCGTGAAATAGTTGTTGACGGCAAAATTGTAATCCCACCGTACGGAACCACCCAGCGTAAATACATAGGCGTGTTGGGCGCCTATCGACTGTATCTGGGCGACGGGTATGGGCTCCATGGCACGAACGAACCGAAAAGCGTCGGGCAGGCGGTCAGCCACGGATGTGTGCGGCTGCGGAACGAAGACATAACGGTGCTGTACGACCGAGTGGCTATCGGAACGCCGGTTTACATCTACTAGTCGGTTCCGGGGTCCAGCGAGCGTTATATTTCGAGATTCGCTCTTGATCGTCCATATGGATGCAGCGTCCATGCATCCCGACGAGATTCCGTGACGAAAAATTCATCAGCATCGCAGTTCATAAAACCACTATTTGGTGCAGTCTGTGTCGCTCTGCTGGCGTTAGCGCTCACGCGCCCCGCGACAGCGAGCGCGCGCACGCCCGCGATCAATTTGTCGAGTACCGAAGTGACGATGTTGGATTCGTTGAAGGGCTTGAGCCAAAAGCTTCGCGCGCGCATGGTAACGCCAAGCAAAGCGGCCGGCATCGCCGTATTGCGCAAATTGTTTGGTGATTCTTTACCGCACCGCGCTGGCGTTTATGCCGCCGACACGGGAGCGTCGTTTCACTTCATAACCATGCGGCCGTTTGCTGACAAAGTGAAAGGACGTATCGGCGCGTATCGCATCGGCTTTTTCCCCAATGAGCGTCGTGTAGTGCGCTCCGCGGCATATACGAATCCAGAAGGGTTCGTTGAAGTGACCGCAGACAATCAAAACACATCTGTTTCCGAACACTTTCGTCTCCGTGATTTCCTTACGCACGATCAGGTGCAAGTGTGGCCGAAGTATCTCGTGCTGCGTGAACCGTTAGTGGACAAGTTGGAACTCGTGATAGCGGAGCTAGGGCGCATCGGTATTCCGGTCAGCCGCTTGCGCATCATGTCGGGCTTTCGTACGCCCCAATACAATGCCGAGGGTGTTGGCGCGGGTGGACGGGCGCAAGACAGTCGGCATCAGTACGGTGATGCTGCCGACGTGTACGTCATGAATGGTGCGCGCGATTGGATGAGTGATCTGAACGGAGATGGCCGTATCGATTCACGTGATGCACGGGTGATTGCTGCGGCCGCCGAACGAGTCGAGCAAAAAAATCCGCAACTCGTTGGTGGTGTTGGCGTCTATCGCGCCACGTCGGCGCATGGGCCGTTTGTGCACATTGATGTGCGTGGCACACGTGCGCGCTGGGGAGATCTCTGATGCGTCGTCGCGTGGCACTCGTGCTCAGCGGCATCGCTGCGATTGCGGCAGTCGAACTTTACGAGCCGCCATCAGAGCTCCTGGCCGGATCGACGGCGACCGGTGCAAACCGTAGTGTTCCGACAGTCGAGGCGTCAGTAGAAGCCCGTGGTGCGAGCGGCGATGTCATGATGCGCTTCGTACGAGCGGGTGAGCGTGTTGCGTTCCCACTCACCGTGCACGGCGCTCCGGTTGGGTTTACCTACCAGTGGGTGAAAGTCGGGAGCGACCAGTCGGGAGACGTCGCGCGCGCGCTCGAAAGTGACACCCTTTTGGCTCCGCTTGAGCCCGGGTTCTACGAGCTGGTTGTCACGCGCGGTGGGATGCAACAACGACTCGATAACCCGCGGCTCGCCGTGCTTGTGCCCTTCGAATTGAAGCTCGGGAGCACGTTGAATGGCTACCAAATTGGACGCTATCCGTCCGAGTGGTCACGCGACGAGCAGTATGAGCCTCCGCCAGGGTTTGCCGAGGTGCGTGAGGCGCAGTTGGATTTGCCGCTGACACGGCATCTGAAAGTGCGTGATTTTATTACTCATGACTCGCAAACCATGTGGCCGCGGTATGTGGCGATTGATCCGCGCGTGTTGGACAAAGTTGAACTCGTGTTACGCGAGCTGGCGCGTCGGCGTGGCGAGGAGCACATCGATTTTCATGTGCAAGTACACAGCGGCTTTCGTACACCGCTGCACAATTCGGGCGTTGAAGGATCGGCTCGCGACTCTCGTCACCTGTATGGCGACGCGGCTGATATCGCAATCGACGCCGATGGCGACGGTAAGATGACAATCTTCGATGCCTATCGCGTTGAGCGTGCCGTGGATTGGGTTGAAGGCGTGCATCCAGAGTTAGCGGGCGGACTTGGCGTGTATTCCAGTCCGCGTTTCGCAACACCATATTGTCACATTGACGCACGTGGTGCGCGGAAACGCTGGCGCGGTTGAACGCGTAGGGTCGGCATCGCTGCGAGCAGCATACATGACACACATCGCGCTGTTGCATCGCGCTGTTGCATCGCGCTTGTCCTCGCTGTTGACGGAGCCTTTATGAACCCGTACGTGCGTGAACGCATCAATCGTAAGCTCGACACCTTGGCGGACGAGCGGCTCTATCAAGTCCTCGACTATGTCGAGTTTCTTGAGACCAAATACGCTGAAAAAGCGGCGTCGCCGGTGAACGTATTTCAGCGATTTGCGGAAGGGGTCGAGGACAAGTTGCGCGCCGGTGGTGTGGCTGTCGGTACCATTTCCGAAACGATGGGATTGTTGAACCGGGCCGTTGGAGTGCTCAACGGCGTCGCCGAAAAAACTTTGTCCGTCGCCAATGATGTTGTCAACGCCGCAAAAACGGCGGCGGTGCAGGTGGGTGCCGCGCCCACGCCCACGGGCACGCAATCTGCACCAGTCGTGGCGCAAGCCGCGGCCGCATCGACCGAGGCGGGCGTGCTGCCGACATCGTCGGTAGCGCCGACGAATGGCGCTTAACGCGAGGCAACACTTGGTGACTCAGCAAAGCATGCAGCAGGACGACGAGGAGCGCGAAATGCGCGAAGAGGCCGGTCGGCCGCGCACGGGAGCAAAGCGCAGCGTTATGGCTTCGATCCGACTCATTCCGTCGTACATCAAACTGCTTTTTGGCTTGATGCGCGATGCACGGGTCTCACGACTGGATCGGCTGTTTGTGATCGGCGCCCTCGCGTACGTTATTTCCCCGTTGGATTTCATTCCTGATTTCATACCATTTTTTGGCGAAGTGG
>JANYFO010000415.1 GCA_025362635.1 Gemmatimonadaceae bacterium
GACTAACCCGAGCGGTGGTGGATCAGGAAAGTCGAGTCCCGTGCGCAATACGCCAGTCGCGGGTGCTTTGTCGGTGGCCATCACCTGCCAAATCGAACCCTTGGGCACCAGCATTAAGTCGTGCGCCTCAAGAATGGATTCGAGCACGGACTCCAATTCGCCACTCTTCAGTGCGCTGGCGGTACGGAACGTCACACGCGCATCCGGGATGTCGTTGACAACGACGGTTCGCCCCAACATTGACGCAAGCGTGCGAATGACATCGGCTAATCGCGCATTCACGAAATCCAAGGTCGCACCGCGCGGCAGCGTCGATGACGCGGGGGGCTGCGCTCGCAGCGTCATTATTGCCGGTCCGCCGACGCACAGCGCGGCGCCAATGGCGAACAGTCGGTACGAGCAAGTGCGAAATTGGCGTTCTAGATTCACGGCAGATTCTCGAGTGAGTCTCGCGTTGCGCGCGAGACAAGACGTAGTGTACGGCTACCGATGGATGAGGCGAGCACCACGCGATCCTCACCGATCAACACGACACGAAACCCACTGCTGCCTTCACCGACCGCGAAGAGCCGCGGCGGCTCTCCGCGCGTGCTGAGCAACAATAGAGCGCGGCGGACGCCGTCTTCGGTCACGATGCCATATAAATGGGGCGCCGCGTCGCTGCGCGCCGCTGTCCTCGCGCTCGATGTATCGATGGCCGTCGAGTAAGCGTTGCTTGGCGTACTCTGCGCACTCGATGCACTCGGTGCGCCCATGTCTGAACCGGGCGGCGTAAATCGAACCGTTGGTGCACGTCGCGTGGCGCTGAAGACGTTACGCGCGACCAACATCGTCGCGGTCGAATCGAGTCCCGCCACTGGCGAGGGTGTGTTCGACAGTGCGATGACCGACGGCGAGCGCGATGGCACTCGTTCGCCCCCGCGACGTGCGAGAAAGGCCAGCGCGGCGAGCACCAACACTCCGCTCACGACGTCGAGCGCGCCCGGGCGCACAAATCGCGCCTTCATTCCAGCACTACCGGCGCACGTAACGTCACGGTGACTTGCAACATATCTGGAGCACCACGCAGTGCCGAGTTCTGTTGAATGGTCAATTTTTCAACGCGAACAACGCGTGGTGCATGTGCGAGATGATCGAGCAACGCGGCCAGGCCGATGATATCACAATACGCCGCAAGCGTTGCGGGGAGACTCGCATTGAAACTATTTCCGCTGTCCGCAGGCGCGGAATTATTCGTTGCGGCAGCGCCAAAACTTTGCGTTGGGCGCGTCACTAACGATTGTGCGACATCGAGACGCGTGACCAAAAGATGGCTGGCATTGGCCGCGTCTTGGAGAAGCGATTGTAGCGCACTCGCTGCAAGCGGAGCGGATCTCGCGTGAAAAATGCGCGAGGGATTTACGGCAAGCGCGGCCTCCGCGCGGGTCGCCGCGTGTTCGAATGCCGGAGCTGCCGCGACGAGGCCAGACAGCTCCGCCACATTGTTCCGGGCTTCACGCAAACGCTCCGCGCGCGCAGTCCAACGGCGAGCAAATGGAGCAATGACGTACACTGCGAGCAGCGCAACGAGCACAATGGTCGCGCCGATCGCAACAACCTGCTGCTCACGCTGCTGCACCGCGCTACGGAGCGCCATGAACACCCCCCGATGATGACGTAGCGTTGCGCACTCGCGTGCGAAACGCAATTGAAAATGATTCGCGCTGGCGACTGCCATCGACAAAACGGGTGCTCGCCGCAACAAACCGCACATCCTGAAAGTGCAGGTCGGCATCGAGCAAGGGTACGATGCGCGCCGCGTCGTTGGCGCTGCCGTCGATGCGCCACACGCTTCCGTCCCACTCAAGACGTTGGATGAACGCATCTGTCGGCAGTACAGCGGACAGTTGCGCGAGCACGGTCGCAGGTCCTGCACCGACGCGCGTCACGCTGTCGGCCGCGGCAAGCATGGCCCGTTCCGTGGCAGCGCGCAGCAGGCGCTGCTGCGCAATCAACGCTGGTGCCGCTGATGCCCGCAATGTCGCGATGCGCCCCTGCAGCGTTGCAAGTTCGCGTTCGCGCCAGTTGTCAGCACTCCACGCAAACATGACAAGTGCTGCGAGGAACACGGCGCTGGATCGCAACCATCGCGTGCGACGTCGCGTAGCGAAACGATCCGACAATTGCACGTTTAGGAGCAACTGATCACCCGGCGCGTGAATCAATGCCAGTGACGCGCGCACAATGGTCGGCGTATCAATCGCGCGCGCTACTTGTGTCGTTTGTACGCTACCCGGCACCCGTCGCGCCTCGCGCAATAAATCGCCCGCTATCGTAAGCTGACCGTGCTCATACCGCCCCGCGTCAACGTTGAAGATGCCATCGCAACGGGCCATCAGACTCGCATGTGCAATGGTCGTGACTGCGCGTACGGGCGCAAGCATGTCAAACGCGCGTACCAACGCATCGAGCGTGGCCGCGGCCATTGCAAACGCCACGCCGTTCGTCCAGGCGACCGCAATCTCCCCATCAATCGGGAAGTAGCGATCAGCGTCGCGCATCAACACTTCGCGCCGCGCTTCGAACGCAAGCGGGGGCAATTCCGGCCGCGCAATTTCAAGAAATCCGAGCCCCAAAACGAGTACGCTTGAGGAAGGCGTTCCAAAAGTGTCGCGCAACGTCGAAATGACCGCCTCCGGCAACGCCGGATCCCACGGGATTTCAAGCATCGGTCCGTTCGCATCTCGCACGAATGCGCGAACACGCGTGCTGTCCAGCAGTACCGCGATAGGCGCACTCACCTGTCCTGCTCCCGCCAACGCACCAAACGCAAGCCATCATCCGCAATATCGTACACCGCCTGAATTTCGCGCGTCAGCAGATGACCGCGTTCCCATCCGCGCGCAATAAAGAGCAATCGTGATGGCCGTTCTATCAAGGAGCCACTTGCTGCCGCTAAGACTTGCGCGGACGCCGCGCGTCGATTCACTCGGCCATCACCATCAACGGTGAGCGATGTCGCAACGGCATCGAGCAGATGACTCGAGACACCCGGCACGGTGAGGAGTTCGTCAAGCGATTCAAATGGTCGTCGAATGCCACGGGTCGCAGCGCGACCCAACAACTCGGCGCTCACAGAATCGCGTTGCACGCGCATGTTCGATGCGCTGTCCGTCGGAAGGCCGTCGCCGCGAACGCGCGCGTCAATGGCCAACGCCGCGGCGTGCGCCTCGTCTTCGGATGCTACAGCGCGAAATATTCGCAACAATCCCTCCATGCCGGCATTGTTGACGTCCAATCGCGCGCTGACGTCGACAACAGTGACCGCGAAACTGCCGTCGTTTAGCGTGTCTTGTGCCAGTGCAGTCGCGTTGTCAGATCGCGGCTCAAGACGTGCCAAAAACGCATCGCGCGCCGCAGTGTCGCTGGCGAGTGCGCGGAGCGTGTCGTTGACCAACGCGGTCGCCGCAACAATTCCGCTTTCGGCCATCGTGCGTGCGGTCGCCATGGCGCGACGGTTCGCCACAATCGATGCGCTGCTCCGCGCCGCACCACTAGCGACCGCCGTCACCGTGGCCAACACCGCAATGGTCCACAGCACCACGAGCAGTGCGACGCCACGTCGCCGCGGACCACGTGCGATGGTACTCATCGTATATCCAACGGAGCGAGCGTGACAACGAGTGGCGACGGTGCATCGGGCGCCGTACCAAAACGCAGCCGCACGAGTGCTGGTCGTGCGCGTTCCAACGGCCAATCCGTACGCCACTGTGTCGATTCGCCGACCCGTGCCTCCTCTAGCACGTCAATTTGCAACGAGTCCACGCCAGGCACGGTCGTGCGCAGCCGCGTGTCGGCGTGATCTCGACCAATGGCGACGGCGTCCATCAGCAATCCGCTGTCACTTAAGGACAGCGTGATACGCCACGCATGCCCCGTTCCGAACGGTTCACGCACGCCGGTAGACAAAAACACCAACGCACCATCACCGTTGGCATGCCGGAGCACACGAAAGAGAGGCTCGTTCACGGATTCCGCATTTGGCACGTGTCGCAGCATATCACTCAGCGTTGCGCGGAGTCGAGATTCCGCTTCAAGTGTGCGTTGATGTCGCAGCACCGTTGTGCGCGTGGTGCCCGCCGCATTCAACGCACCGCCAGCGATGCCGAGCACAATCGCAGTGAGCGTTATTGCCGTGATTACTTCGATGAGCGTGAAGGCGCGGCGTCTCATCGTGCCGCCCCGTTTACGGCCGATCGTGTTCGCACATCACGATTCGGCACAAGCCGGGTCATACGAAAAACGCGTCCGGCTGAGAGGTTGACCGCAACGTCTACGCGGTCCACACCGTCGCGCCACGGTGCGCGTTGCACAACAACTCCCGAGGCGACGGTCATCGGCGCGTCGACGGACGCTGCCGCCAGTGCAGCTTCGCCAAGCGCAACCGCACGCGACCATTCAACGCTCGAACGTTCCAGTTGCGCGGCACCGCGTGACAGGTCTAAGCACGCGATGCCAACGAGAGCCAGAATAACAAAGGCCACAACCGATTCGAGTAACGTCATCGCCCCTTCACCGTTGCGTCGGCGAACACGATCATGGTGTGTCCAGAGTTCGCCAAGCGCACGCGAGCGGGTCAAAGGTGGCAAGCGCACTATCCGTTGCTACGGGCAGGCAACTTCCGAGCGGATTGATGAAAATGTGGAGCGCCATGACTGAGTCGCTGCCCTGGCGGAGTAGTGCCACCCGCCCGCTGTCCACCGCGTTTCCACCGCGTACCGAAGCGAGCGCCCACACGCCATCAGTCGCGAGTTCAAATCGTAGCGATTCACCCCGACGAATTGCTGATCGTCGCGCATGAGCCAGCGCTGCCGCACCGGGCATTTCGTGGGTGGTCGCTGGTGGGAGGAGCGCGGGTAACACGATCGCCGCAGACAGCGCTATGAGAATCAGCACCACCAGCAGCTCGAGCAGTGTGACGCCGTGACGAAGTGGGCGAGGCGAATTCATCGTAATCTGAGGTAATGACACGTGCGGCACGTTACTCGACAATCGCGGAATTGACAGGGGCTTGTCAACAAAGTTTTGGCGTTCGTCGGGCGACGTGGCCGGCACACTGGCGCGTAACGGGAACGCGGCGCGACCTTTCACCCTTTGCTGCGCAGGCGTATCACACCCCAGACTCGGAGCATTTCGCGTGACCGCTGGAATTCGGCAACCTGTACCTCGTTGGACCCGTGCAATCCTGATCACGGCGGTGCTCGGCATGAGCGTTGTTGCCGCGGCCCATCGGAGACTGACGACTAAGACCGCGCCAGGATGCGCCGCCGACAACGCGGGGTTGACGCTACCAACCGGCTTTTGCGCGGTGATTTTTGCGGACGGTTTGGGTGGTCCGCGCCACATGGCGGTAGCGCCCAATGGCGACGTCTTCGTGATGCGTCAAAACCGCGCGCGCGGCGACACGATGGTGGGCGGCGTGGTCGCGATGCGCGATACAAATCGCGACGGCAAGGCCGACGTCATGGCGCGCTTCGGCCCAACGGGCGGCACCGGTATCGCCATTGAAGGCAACTTCATTTTTGTCGATGCAATGTCCGCAATTTTGCGCTATCCGCTAGCGACCGGGGCGATGATGCCGAGCGGCCCGCCCGATACCATGGTGAAGGGGTTGCCAACGGGTGGACATGCGGCGCGAAATTTTGTGCTCGACGGGAAGGGCTTGATGTACGTCAACATTGGGTCTAACACGAACAGCTGCCAAATCGAAGATCGGAAAAACAACGTGAAGGGGATTGACCCGTGCGTTGAGCTCGAGACGCGTGCGGGCATCTGGAAGTTCTCCTCGACGGAAAAGGGTCAACAGTTTTCGTCTGCGGCGCGCTTTGCCACGGGCATTCGCAACGCCACCGGCCTTGCGTGGAACAAGTCCAACAATTCGCTCTACTCGACGTCGCACGGTCGCGATCAGCTGTTCCAAAACTGGGCGCCGTTGTACGACGAAACGAAGTCAGCGAATCAGCCAGCGGAGATGTTTACGCAGGTCACGGGCGGCGACGACTATGGATGGCCGTACTGCTACTTCGATACCGACTTAAAGCATCTCGTGATGGCCCCCGAGTATGGCGGGAACGCGAAGGAAATCGGACGGTGCACGACGAAGAAAATGCCGCTTGTCACGTTCCCCGGCCATTGGGCACCGAATGCGATGGCGTTCTATACAGGCACCAAATTTCCAGCACGTTTCCGTGACGGCGCCTTCATCGCATTCCATGGGTCTTGGAATCGCGCACCGAAGGAGCAGGCGGGGTACAAGATCGTGTTCGTGCCGTCAACCAAAAACAAATTCAACGGTCAGTATGAGACGTTCGCGGACAACTTCGCGAACGGGAAGCTCGATCCGTCTGCGGCCGAACATCGCCCGACCGGCATTGCGACAACGACCGATGGGGCGCTCCTGGTGTCCGACGATAAAGGTGGGCGTATTTATCGCATTCAATACGTCGGCACGAAGTAGCCTCGCGTACGTTGGTTACTTCTTGATCAACGGTTTCACCTTAGCTGGCGGGTCGAACGCTGTATCGGACACGCTATTAAAAACGATGTTGGTCGTGGTCAGCAACATTTTCTGCGGCCCCATCGTTTGCTCAATTTTTGTCGGCATTTTCATGCTGCCAAATTGCTTGTAGCTCCCGATGCTTTGCACGCCAGTCATCGGGCCCATTTGTGACTCGGTGGTCGACTCGTTGCCAATGAGCAGTCCTGTCGCCACCGAGAAGTATTGCGTTGACTCACGATGCGTCGTTTTGCGGATCGTCAGCACTTTGTAGGCTTTTTCGCCATTAAAATCCACCATCGCCACTGTCTCCATCTTCGCGAAGCGATCGGCCGGATAAAGCATGTTTGAATAGAAATCGGCATTCTCCAGCATTTGGTCGAGCTCCTTACCGGCCAACAAACGTGACCCATTCATCGGATTTACATCCCACGCCACGCTGCCGTTGGTGCCGCCGGCCATGTCGCCCAGTCCCGGAATGCTTGTCTTCTGCGCCATTTTATTCGGTGCGGCGGTCCAGATCTCCATCGACGCCGTTAGGCCCATGGTCGGGATCTCCATCGTTGCCGTTGTCTGCATCGATGTGATCTGCATAATGGCGTCTTTGCCGCCGACGGCCGCGACGTGCTTCGCGATGAGGTCAGCGGCCGGGGGAAGCGGCTGTGCGAAAGTGACACGTGGCGACCACGTGTTCGCCATCAACGAGATGACTGCTGTAATCACGAACGTCGTCCATCGTTTCATACAGCATTTCTCCACAACGAGTTAATGTGCAGCGTGTGTCACGAGTTCGACGCTACGGGGTCGGCCGGTGGCGTGGCACCGCCGTCGCGGGGTGTTTCGCCGTCGCGGCTAACCATTGGACGGCTGCCTCCATCGCGGGGTCACGGCCCGACGCCAGCGCCTTTCGTGTGAGCGGTGTCACGACGTCCGGGATAACGCCCGCTCCTTCCACTTGCTTGCCACTCGGTGATACAAAGTGGGCGATCGCGTGATACAGCACATCTCCGTTGGGCAACCGCTCCGGCACCGACGGAAGCGCCTGGCCCGCCGTCTGGACGCCAAACACGCGCGCGCGACCCAGTTCCTTCAAGCCGCCGACAAATATTTCAGTGGTGCTAATCGACAGCTCGTCGACCACGAGTGCCAGCGGCCCAGCATACGGCGTGACAAGCTGCGCGTGTGAATCCACGCGTTGCGGATTGGCGACGAAATGCAGCGTCGCGCCTCGCTGATGCATCGTGCCGATGGTTTGCGCTGAATCGAGAAAGTGCCCAGCGATACCCATCGACATCCCACCAACGCCTCCAAAGTTGCCTCGTAGATCGAGCACGATGCCGTCCGCATCACGCAACGCGTCAATGGCGGCGTTAAACTGCGGCACAAGCACCGGCATCCAGATATTGAACCGGATGACACCAAGGGTACGATCACCGCGACGAATCCGTTCGAATTCGAGGTTCGCATTAAGTGCCGGCAAGTTGCCGAAGCGCGTGACGACGCCGGGTTCGGTTTCGCGAGCGATCGGCAGTACTTGCGACGATCGAGCGCCATCAAGGAAGGTGACACGCACGGTATCGCCCACTGGCCCAGCCAACGCGTGCGTGGCCAACGAGAAGGCCATCAACGCAACGCGCCGCGGTTCCATATCCTTCGGAATGCGCGCGAGCCGCGGTGACAGCGCGCACCCGTTCACCGCGACAACGGACCATCCGGGCAGGACTCCGGCCCGTGCGGCGCTGCTACCCGCCCGAACATGTGTCACCAGCAGTTCGCGATTGACGTAGCGCAGCGTGATGCCCACAGCTCCGCTCCGATCCTCACGCGGACTCGGGTTGGTGGAACCGCTCGTCTCATCACGCAGTTCGCGCGGAATAATTGAGAAATGCGACTGCTTCAATCGATCGATCATCTCGCTTAATACTGTCCGCAGCTCTCCCGTGGTCGTCGCGGCGGCGGCACGCGGTCGCAGCGTATCCCGCAGCGCGCGCCAATTCACACCGTTGTACGTCGTGTCCCAGTGTGATCGAGCGATAATCAGCCATGCGGAGTCGAACGTCACCAACGGATCGACAACCGAGCTTGCGGCGAGCGAGGACGTGGTGGGTGCGACCGCGCAAACGCCTCCCTCCAGCAGCTTGCCGACGGTTGTCGTTCGCGCGCGCGCACCCGGACCGCGATGACACGCCGCACCCAACAGGATGACGGCAAGCGTAACAATTCGGTACAGAGAACCAGAATTTTGCATGCGAGAAGTGTAGAAGCGTGTTCAACTGTCGAGCGAGGTACTCGGTCACGAGTTCTACCTCTGACGGACGACACCAGACTCGCGATACAGCTGCGTCGTGGGTTACCATGAAAGGCTACACCACCCTAACCGAACTCTCATGATCCAATCGAGCCTCGCGCGCGCGCTCCGATGCGTAGCTCTGTCTACGGTTGCCTGCTTCCTCGGCAGCGTTCCCTCTCTTAACGCGCAGACGGCTACGTATGCAATGGCACCGAGCGGACGCGCATCGACGGTGATCGAAATTACGAAGCAGACCCCACGCGATACGCCGCCGTCGCAACGACCGGCGCCACTGCGCGTCAGCATCGATTACGGACAACCGCATTTGCGGGGACGCGACGTATTGCCGCTTATGCCACTTGACACCGCGTGGCGAACGGGCGCCAATAGTGCGACCGGCTTCATGACCGACGTCGATCTCGTGATCGGCGGTGCAAAAATTCCAAAAGGGACCTACACACTGTTTACGATCCGCTCAAAGAGCGGGACGAAACTCATCGTGAATAAGCAGGTCGGGCAATGGGGTACACAATACGATGCGACGCAAGACCTCGCGCGTGTCGAGATGCGCGTGCGTCGCGTCACCGAGCCGCTCGACGCCTTACAGATCGCACTGTCGCCAGCCGCGACCGGACTCAAGGGCGTCCTCCGTGTTGTGTGGGGCACGGTTGCGTTGGAAGTCGATTGGGAAGCAAAGCCATAGTTCGCTCTTACACTCTCGTCCTCCCTGATTCTTATGTCTACACGACTGCATGAGTTACACGCGGCCGGTCAGTCACTGTGGCTCGACTATATCGATCGCACTATGCTCTCAAATGGCGACCTCGCCCGCCGTATTCGTGAGGATGCGCTCACGGGTATGACGTCCAACCCGACGATCTTTGAAAAGGCGTTCGCTGAGGGGTCGGCATACGATGCGCAACTCGCGTCGCTCGATCCCGCGATGTCGGTGAAGTCGGCATTCGAAACCATCGCGTCGACTGATGTGCGCGATGCGTGTGACGCGTTTCGCGGCGTGTACGATGCATCCGCAGCTGCTGATGGATACGTCTCGCTCGAGGTATCACCCGAGCTCGCGCGCGATGCCGTCGGTACGATTGCCGAAGCGCACCGGCTATGGTCGCTTGTTGATCGTCCAAATCTGATGATCAAAGTTCCGGGCACCGTTGAGGGTGCCGTCGCGGTGCAGCAGTTAATCACCGACGGACTGAACGTGAACATCACTTTGCTTTTTGCCATTGACGCGCACGCTCGTGTCATTGAAGCATATCTGGCGGGTCTTGAAGCACGCGTTGCCGCGAGTCAACCGATCGACCGCATCGCTTCCGTTGCCAGTTTTTTCGTCAGTCGCGTCGACACCGCCATCGACAAACAGCTTGACGGGATGGCGGCACTTGCCACTGATGCTGCGAACGGCGATCAGCTACGCGCACTGCGTGGAAAGGCGGCGATCGCGAACGCCAAGCTTGCATACCAGCTTTTTGCAACGTCGTTTGCCGGACCGCGTTGGGACGCACTGGCGGCGCTTGGCGCGCACGTACAACGTCCGCTCTGGGCCAGCACCAGTACCAAAAACCCGGCCTTTCGCGACGTTATTTATGTTGAGGAACTCATCGGGCCCGACACCGTTAATACGTTGCCGCCAGCCACACTTGAAGCGTTTCGCGATCACGGAGAAACGCGCCATTCTGTCACGCGCGACATCGCCGGCGCCGAACAAGCGCTTGTCGCACTCGCGGCGGCGGGCATTTCGCTGCGCACGGTGACGGATACGCTACTCGCCGACGGCCTCGCATCGTTCGGCCACTCGTTTGTGACGTTGCTGGCGGGTTTGGAACGCAAACGCGCCGCACTTACGTCAACTTTTCATTCGCCTTCTGGAGCTACCGACGTTGCCAGTCACTGAAGACACGTCCGCGATTCCTCGCTCGGGTCCTGAGCGCGCGGCTGCGGCGCAGGGTGCGGCCTCCAGCGCCGCAATTCCGTTTCGTCGCACCCACGTGCCGCGAACAAAAATTGTTGGTACCCTCGGCCCATCCAGCAATACCGCCGAGAGCATTCGCGGGTTGATCGAGGCGGGATTGGATGTTGCGCGTATCAATTTCTCGCACGGCGTGCACGAACAACATGCGCGCACGATTGCTATTGTACGCGCGGTCTCGGAAGAACTCGGTCGACCCGTCGCGATTCTCGGCGATCTCCAAGGCCCGCGTATTCGCATCGGTGGTCTCGCCGCGCCGCGCCACCTCGAACCCGGCAGCAGCGTCGTGCTGGCGCCGGAGGGCGTTGTCGAAGAAGGCGAAATTCCGATCACGTACGATGACCTCGCGCACGATGTCGCGCCGGGCAATCGTATTCTGATTAACGACGGTTTGTTGGAGTTGCACGTGACCGCCGTGCGTGGACTCCGGGTCACCGCAACCGTCGTGCATGGCGGGACGCTATCGAGTCACAAAGGCATGAACTTGCCGGGCATCGCGGTGTCGGCGCCGTCGCTCACGGAAAAAGATCTCGCTGATCTGAAGTTCGCCGTTGAGCATGACCTCGATGCCTTGGCTCTCAGCTTTGTGCGACGCGCAGAAGACATTGAGTCGATGCGCGCGCTCATCCCGAAGACAATGCTTATTGTCGCGAAAATCGAAAAAGATGTCGCGCTCCAGAACATCGAAGAGATTGTGCGTGCGGCTGATGCCGTCATGGTTGCTCGTGGCGACCTTGGCGTTGAGCTGCCGTTCGAACAAGTACCGATCGCGCAGAAAAACATTATCGCGTTAGCAAATCGCATTGGCCGGCCCGTCATTACCGCCACGCAGATGCTCGAGTCGATGATCGAACATCCGCGTCCCACACGCGCTGAAGCTAGCGATGTCGCGAACGCGATTCTTGATGGTACGGATGCCGTGATGTTGTCCGCCGAAACAGCGGCTGGCGCGTACCCGCGACTCGCGGTTGAAGCGATGCGGCGCATAATCAACGAGATCGAAACGCACCCAACGCCCCTGCAGAATCATCGTGAAGAACGCCGCACGGGCACGAGCGCGATGAACACGGAAGAAGCCATTGCCGCCGCAACCATTGCGGCCGTTCGCATGCTGGAATCCCCCTTGGTGGTGGTCTTTACCAAAAGCGGATTCTCTGCGCGGATTGTCGCATCGCATCGGCCGAGCGTACCCATCCTCGCGCTCACCGATGAACCACGCGTGTGTCGTCAAATGTCGCTCGTGTGGGGCGTGTTGCCGCGACTCGTGCCGACGGCGCGTGGCTA
>JANYFO010000464.1 GCA_025362635.1 Gemmatimonadaceae bacterium
GGACGCGAAAAAAACGCCAACAACAAAGCCTAAGACGGCGGCCGTTGCGAAACGAAACCGAGAAAATCGTGAAGCCATGAGAGAGTACCGTTCGAGGTCATATACGTGTGCACAAACGACGGAGGCCGACCCAACGCAATCGGGTCGGCCTCCCGACTGCTACTTCTTGTCGTCGACGATTTCGTAGTCGGCTTCGACTACTTCGTCGGCCTTACTGTCCGCCGGAGCACCGGAAGGCACCCCACCTTCTGTACCCGCGCTACCCGCGCCAGGTGCCGGGTCGGTTGCAGACTGTTGATAGAATGCTTGCCCTGCTTCGCTATACGCCTTGCTGAGTTCTTCTTGCGCTGCACGAATTTCGTTGAGGTCGTCGCCACGCAGTGCTTTGCGTGACCGTTCGATGGACGCGTCGATCCGTTCCTTCAACGGCGCCGCCACCTTGTCGCCCCACTCCTTCACGTTCTTTTCCACTTCGTACGTTTGCGAGTCGAGACGATTACGAACCTCGATTTCTTCACGACGCTTCTTGTCTTCAGCCGCGTTGCTTTCGGCGTCCTTCACCATCTTGTCGATATCGCCGTCCGACAATCCACTGGACGCTTCGATCCGAATCTTTTGTTCCTTCCCGCTGGCCTTGTCGCGCGCGGTGACGTGCAAAATACCGTTTGCATCGGTGTCAAATGTCACCTCAACCTGCGGCATTCCACGCGGTGCGGGCGGAATGCCCGTGAGTTGGAACTTACCAATGGTGCGGTTGTACACGGCGAGATCGCGCTCGCCTTGCAGTACGTGGATTTCAACGGTGGTCTGATTATCATCCGCCGTTGAAAACGTTTCGGCTTTCTTGGTCGGGATGGTGGTGTTGCGCGGAATGAGCACGGTCATCACGCCACCGAGTGTTTCGATGCCGAGTGACAGTGGTGTTACGTCGAGCAAGAGGACGTCTTTTTGTTCGCCCGTGAGAACGGCGCCCTGAATGGCGGCACCAACCGCAACGACTTCGTCGGGGTTCACACCCTTGTTGGGCTCTTTGCCGAAGAACTCTTTGACGACCTGCTGAATTTTCGGAATACGCGTTGAACCACCAACGAGAATGATCTCGTCGATCTCTGACGGCTGCATGCCGGCATCTTTCAGCGCCTGCTTCATCGGCTCAAGCGTGCGCGTGATCAGATCATCAACGAGCTGCTCGAACTTCGCGCGCGTCAGCGAGTAGTTCAGGTGCTTTGGGCCCGACTGGTCGGCGGTGATAAACGGCAGATTGATGTCGGTGCTGTTCGCGCTCGACAGTTCCATCTTGGCTTTTTCTGCCGCTTCTTTCAAACGCTGTAACGCCATCGGATCTTTCGACAAGTCGATGGCTTGATCGCGCTTGAATTCGGCGACGAGCCAATCCATCACGCGCTGATCGAAGTCGTCGCCGCCCAAATGCGTATCGCCGTTGGTGGACTTCACTTCGAATTGACGCGTCCCATCAACGTCGTACAGTTCGAGCACGGAGATGTCATACGTACCGCCGCCCAAGTCGAACACGGCCACTTTCTCGTCGGTTTTCTTGTTCTTGTCGAGACCGTACGCGAGTGCGGCAGCGGTTGGTTCGTTGATGATACGCAGCACGTCGAGGCCGGCAATCTTGCCCGCATCCTTGGTGGCTTGGCGTTGCGCGTCGTTGAAGTAGGCGGGCACCGTGATGACCGCTTTCGTGACCGGATGACCCAAGTAATCTTCTGCGGTCTGCTTCATTTTCTGCAGAATCATCGCGGAGATTTCGGGCGGCGTATAGCGTTTGCCGCCCACTTCGACGGACGCGACATCGTTTGGACCGGCGACAATCTTGTACGGCACGCGGGACTGCTCGGCCTGACCTTCGGCGGTGCGGCGGCCCATAAAACGCTTGATCGAAAAGATCGTATTTTGCGGATTGGTAACGGCCTGACGTTTGGCAATCTGTCCAACCAAACGTTCGCCATCTTTCGTAAAGCCGACGACGGACGGTGTGGTACGTCCGCCTTCGGCGTTCGGAATAACCACTGGATCGCCACCTTCAAGCACACTCACAACCGAGTTGGTGGTGCCGAGGTCGATCCCGATAACTTTCTCTGCCATTGCTTCCTCGCTGGCGCGGTAAGACGTCGAAGACGACCCGGTGGCCGCCTCTCGCGTGAAGGTAAAGCAAGGGGTAGGCCGCATTAGTTCTGCCGGTGCGGCGCACATCATGCAGAGACGGGCTCAATCCCGCTGCCCCAATGGCAGACTGCCGGTTCGGCGCACGTTTGTGCACCTTCTGTGGTCGCCGTTGAGTACGGTTTCACCCTGATTTCGGAGCGCAGTTCGCGTGTTTCCAATTAGCGACGAACATCCCACCGTGCGCATGCCGGTGATGACCATGGCGCTGCTCGCCGTGACGTGGGTGGTCTGGCTCTTTGTGCAGGGCGCCGGCAACCCTGTCGCGCTCGCGAGCAGCGTGTGTAACCTCGGCATGGTGCCAGGAGAGTTAACGCATTTGGCGCCACTGGGCTTTCGCCTACCGCTGGGCGGCGGATGGTACTGTGCCATTGATGCCGAACCGGTGAATATCGTCACGCCAATTACGTCGATGTTTCTGCACGGTAGTTGGTCGCACATCATTGGCAATTCGCTATATCTCTGGGTTTTTGGAAACAACGTCGAAGACAGCGTGGGTCGGACGCGGTTTTTGGTGTTTTATTTACTCACGGGCTTGGTTGCCGCTGCCGCGCAGATTGCGATTGATCCGAGTTCGCCCGTACCAACGGTTGGTGCATCGGGTGCCATTTCTGGGATCATGGGTGCGTATTTGGTGCTTTTCCCAAAGATTCGCGTGCGCACTTATATCCCGCCCATTTTCTTTTTTCGATTTCCCGCGTGGGCCGTGCTGCTTTTGTGGTTTGGTAGCCAAGTGCTGACAGGGCTGCCGCAATTGTCGACGTTGCGACCGGAGATTACTGGCGGCGTGGCTGTGTGGGCGCACATCGGTGGTTTTTTGGCTGGCGCACTGTTGGTGCGTCGATTTGTAAATCCGATATTGCAGCAGCAACGGGCTGACGCAGACGCGCGAGTGGTTTGGTCCTGAACCATTCTTCGCCGTTGGTCGCACATTGAATGCGCGGTGCCAATGGCGCGAACGTGGTCGGTGACGCAATCGTTACGCGTTGTCATGTTCCGGCAACACGGAAGTGACGCTTCTTTCCCAAGTCGTTGCGCGACTCATCTTTGAGCGCCGCGGTGCATTTCTGACTCCAGACATCGGTTCGCCGTGAAGCTCTTTTCGAAAGACGAAACGTTCTTTGATCATTTCCGCCAGCTTGCCGTGCACATAGGCAGCGCGACTGATCTGTTAAAGCAACTCTTTGAGAATCCGAAGGACGCGATTCGCATCGCGAAAGAGATAAAGCGAGTGGAGACGGAGGGTGATGCGATTGTGCATTTGATCAACATGCGGATTGACACGAGCTTCGTCACGCCGCTTGATCGCGAAGACATTCATTTGCTGGCGAAGCGGTTGGATAACGTGATTGATCTGGTGAATGGAGCCGCGCGTCGGGTGGTGATGTTTCGTGTCACTGAGTCGCGTGAAGGTGGCGTGCAGATGGCGGAGATTTTGGTACGCGCGAGCAAGGTCATCCTTGAGTCAGTGGGCGACGTGACCAAGCGGCAAGACATGATGGAGCACGGCCGCGAAATGAAGGTGTTGGAAGAAGAAGGAGATGCACAATATGCAGAGTACGTTGGGGCCCTGTTCGCGGTGGAAATGCCGGCGATCGAGGTAATGAAGTGGAAGGAGATTTTCGATGCCCTCGAGCATGCGATCGACGAGTGCGAGGATGTGTGCAACGTCCTTGAAAGCATCGCGCTCAAGAACAGCTGAGCGAGGCCCGTGCTTTACTTCGTTCTTTTTATCGTCGTCGTTGCGCTGGCATTCGATTTCATCAACGGGTTTCACGACTCGGCGAACTCGATTGCGACGATCGTTGGGACACGTGTATTGAGTCCGCTGGCGGCGGTGATTTGGGCGGCAGTGTTCAATTTTTCGGCACTGTTCTTTATCGGAACCGCGGTTGCCAAGGCGTTCGGTGGTGGATTCATCGACATGGCGATTGTCGACTCGAACGTGATTCTCGGCGGGTTGTTGGGCGCCATAGTTTGGAACTTGATTACGTGGTGGTTTGGCATTCCCTCCAGCTCATCGCACGCGCTGATCGGTGGCTACGCGGGTGCTGCCGTTTCGAAAGCAGGATTTGCCGCGCTGTTGTGGGGACACAAATGGATCGAAACGCTTGCGGCGATTGTGCTGTCAC
>JANYFO010000467.1 GCA_025362635.1 Gemmatimonadaceae bacterium
GTTTCGTGGCGAAAATCCGATCAACGGCGCGTTAGTGGACTACTGGTTGGCGCAGGGCGGTGGTGCGGCGACGCTGACGGTGCGTGACTCCCGGGGTGCCCTCGTGCAAGAACTGAAAACCACAACCGTGCGTGGTCTCAATCGCGCCGTGTGGAATTTGCGTGACGCGGATATTCCGTTGCGCAGCGGCGGCGGTGAGGACGACGAGGCAGGTCCGAGCACGAGCACGCCGGGGCCGTTGGTGCTGCCAGGCACGTATACCGTTGCCCTTGATGCGGCTGGGGTGAAAAGCACGCAGCGTGTTGTGGTTCGCGAAGACCCACGCATTCGCGGTTCGCGCGCCGACCGAGAGAGTTGGACCAGCTTTCAGCGACAAGTTGCTGCGGTCGTCACGCAGTTTGCCCCTGTCGCCGAGCGTGCACGTCGTGCAATTGCGCGTGATGCACAATCTACCGATAATAAACGGCAAGCATTGGAGCTCGTCGCGCGACTTAGTACGCTGTATAGCGCGACTTCGCGTTGGACGGGACTACCCACCGCTGATCAGCGTACGCAACTGGCGTACTATCGGATGATGGCAACGCGGCTCGGTCAATTGCAGTTTTGAATAGTTTTGGCGAGGATACGCTCACGATGAAGCGTGCGCGCGCATGAAGCACATTTCGCGCACGGTATGGATACTCTCACTCGTCAGTCTCTTCACTGATGCGGCGAGTGAGATGTTGTATCCGGTCATGCCGATTTATTTGAAGAGCATCGGCTTTTCGCTTGTGCTCATCGGCCTTCTTGAGGGATTGGCCGAAGCCACCGCGGGACTCAGCAAAGGATATTTCGGCAAGAAGTCTGATGCGTCTGGACGTCGTGTGCCGTTTGTTCAATTGGGCTACCTGATGAGCTCCGTGAGCAAACCGATGATGGGTGTGTTCGCCGCACCGCTGTGGATTTTCTTCGCGCGCACCATCGATCGGTTGGGGAAGGGCATTCGCACCGGCGCTCGCGATGCGATGCTCAGCGACGAAGCAACGTCGGCAACGAAAGGGACCGTATTCGGCTTTCATCGTAGCATGGATACGATGGGCGCCGTGATTGGGCCGGCAATCGCGCTCGTGTATCTCCACTACTTCCCCGGTCAATACCGGCCATTGTTCTTCATTGCGTTTACACCCGCGTTGTTGGCGATCGGGATTTCGCTGTTGCTCAAGGACAAACAATATTCGGTCGTACCGAACACTCGGCCCATTTCATTTTTCGTGTTTTTGGAATATTGGAAAGTGAGCCCGGCGCGCTATCGCACCGTCGTACGTGGATTGCTGATCTTTGCATTGTTCAATAGCTCGGACGTCTTTCTCCTGCTGCGTGCGAGAAGTGTCGGGTTGAACGACGCACAAACAATCATGTTATACATATTCTACAATCTCGTCTTTGCGCTGTGCTCGCTCCCGCTCGGAATGCTCGCGGATCGCATTGGCTTAAAGCGGATATTCGTGTTGGGTCTAGTACTCTTCGCGAGCGTGTATTTCGGAATGGCCATTGGCGGCGGCCTTTGGTTTTTTGCCGCGCTGTTTTTCGTGTACGGGCTGTCCGCCGCCGCGACCGATGGCATAGCGAAGGCATGGATAACAAACATCTCTGACGCGAAGGACACGGCGACCGCCGTTGGCACCTATTCTGGATTCCAGAGTGTGTGCGCGCTGTTCGCGAGTACGCTGGCTGGGCTGCTGTGGACGGTGTTTGGACCCGCTGTCTGCTTTACCGTGACCGGCATCATGACCACAATCGTCGTTGTCTACATGCTGCGCTTGCGCAGTGCCGATCAATCGCCCACGGCGTCGAACTCGATCTCAAAAGCGTAAAGAAAGACAACTCAGTCCGCCGTCCATCTTCGCGAATTCGCTCATGTCGAGCACTTCAAGCCGGTAGCGAAGGGCGAGCAACAGACGATGCGTTTGCGGATAGCCATGCGCGACAAATATCACATCGTTGACGCGCACGCAATTGGCCGCATACTCCTCGCCGCGCGGCGAACAGACACGATCAAACGTACGAAATGCTGGATGATCGTAGAGTGCATCAATGACGATGAGTCGATGTTCGTCGAGCGCCGTCACACCGCTCTTCAAATGCAAGATGCCATCAATGCCGCGAATGTCGATCGTTGTTGCACTCACATCGTGACGTGCAAACCACGCGGACAGTTGGCGCGCACCCTCAGAGTTGGTGCGATGCGACACGCCAATAAACGCGCGTGCTCCTACTTCGCAGACGTCGCCAGCGTCGAGCGTGCCAGGCGCGACAATGTGCTCGGCATTCAAAAAAAACGGAATCAGTGCGTCATGCATCGCATGGACTTCGCCGGCCCGACTTTGCGCACCAGGACGTGTGAGGATGGCCCCACGGTCGGGCAGTACGAGCGCCGTATCCTCAACAAAGGTGGAGTCGGGGTAGCGGTCATCAGGGAGCAGTTCGACAAGCGTGCATCCGTTGCGTACGAGGGCACCGCAATAGGCCGCATGCTGCGTAAGCGCGAGGTCAACATCGGGCACGCCGAGTGCCACGGTCGTCAGACCGTTGGCGAAGTTGCGGGCTGGCGGGCGCACCACAGCCGTAGAGAAGCGAGAGAACATGAGTGAAATTGCTAAATATGCCAACCAACCGCAACGATCCCTGTCCGTGTGGTTCCGGCAAGAAGTACAAGCTGTGTCATCTCGACGCTGATACGGCGCGTGAGCGGTCACTCCGTCTCGTGCAATCGGAGGGCGAGCGCGCAACATCCGACCGCGCTGGCGTCTCAGTCTCCGCCGATGTCCTGCGTTCACTCGACGAAAGTTCAGTGTGGGAGCTCGACGCCGTTCCAGTGCCGTTGGCCATTGAAGGAGAGGCGAGTGGGCGCACATGCGTCCTGCTGGTTGTGGCCGATGGATACGTGCTGGATGCGCACATCACGCAGTCGCCGCCAACGGAGCCGGCCGATGTCGCATCGACATTGGTGCAGTGGTTGCGCGCAGTCGTCGAGCGACATCGCGTCGAGAGCGGCGTGTCACTCGTGATGCCCGCGACCGTTCGTGTGCGTCACGCGAGCGTCGCCAACCACATGGCCACGATGCTCGGCGCCGCCACGCGCGTGGAACACGCACCAATATTGCCACAGCTCGACCACGCCGCGCGCGGCATGCGCGAAAATCTCGTCGGACCGGAATGGGCTGATCTTGACGAGCAGGGAAATCCAGCAGCGCCGCTGAGTAATAAACAGGGACTCACGCTGCTGTGCTTTCCGCAGGTGTGGAGCGCCTGGGGTTTCGACGCCGAGGCGCAATCACAACTGTTTGCTGCAGCGGCGAGATTTTACGAAGCGCAACCGTGGACGAGACTGGACAACGAAGAAACGCTTGCCGTCACGCTCGTCGATGCACCGGACGCAACATGGACCGCCTGTGTGATGGGTGCCGCGGGCGAACAGTACGGACTTGGCTTGTATGAATATGACGTGGACTTTGCACGACAACTGACAAGCGACGATCCGCGAGACTCGCTGCGCGGACTCGATGGCGCGGTGCTCACCGTGTATTTCGACGCGCGTCCTACGTTGCCGCGTGCAATGCAACAGGAATTCAAGCAGCAGCGCTTCCATGTGGCAGGACCAAACGCGTATCCGTCGCTGAGCGCGGCAAATACGCCGGCAGGTGGCATCTCGCGAGCGCAACTCCTGCTCCTGACGCGCGCGCTCGATGCCGTCGCGCGACTGATCACCACAGCAAACGTGCTGCCGGAAGAAAAATTGCCGCGCGCGACACCGATTGTCTGGCGCGACGTCGCGTCGGGAGTACAGCTCGCGTATCGTGGCAACCGGTCGCCAGTGGTGGTGTCGCCGTGGATCGTACCGTTAGCGCTCACGCGTGGATTTGCGGACGGAGACGGGGCCGATGCATCGAAAACGTTTGCCCGGTACGAGGGCACAGAAGCGGACGTGGATACGCGTTTCGAACCCGAGATTGTGCGATTGAAAGGCTTTACGGAATGGCTTGAAACGCGCGACGTTGGGAGACGGCGTGCGCGCGCGCAAGAAACCGTCGCGAAGCAACAGCTGCACGCAACGCACTTTGTGGAATTTCTCGCGTTCGCACACGGAGTCACTGTTGCGGCGATGCACGAATATCACTTGCGAAACTATCTGTATTCGTGGCTACCAACGCGCACGACCGATACCATGCGCAACCTGTTGGTGATATTGGCCAATCTGCAGTTGTTCTTCACGTGGCTCGAGCGCGATGGTATTGTGTGCGCGTGGGCGTCGCCGATGCTCACGGATCACGTCGCGATGCAGGCGCGTTTCGATACCGCACCAACCGAAATGTCTGCCGATCACGGGGAACGGTGGTGGACGGATCAGCTCTCGTACGACTTGTATCAACGTGTCATGCTGCCCGAGCCGATGATGCCTGAGGAGCCCGTTGGCGGCGAGTATGAGGGCGAGCGCGAAGCGCTGTTGCATGACGAATTACAGTGGCTCACGCTTAACTGGCGTGAATCGCAAATCGCGCTGGGGATTACCGATCCGCTGTTGGTGCGCGCGCACTGCACCACACAACAACGCGTATGGGAAACAACCAAGCACCGGCAATTCGGGAAATCGCCGCTCGCCGTGATTCGACAAGAGCGACGGAGGGCGGAGCGGTCGGGATAAAACATCATTTGATCGCGCAAAGACTCGATGCTTCAAACTTGCGCACGGATGCTTTCTCAATGCGCATTCGACGTCTCCAAAAGCTACAGTGGTCAATGTTTCACGGTGGAAACGTTTTCCGCCAGGTCGATAATTGTTCGTTACTTCGATCAGGTATCGGATGCGCGTTCGTTGTCATGCGTGTGCGACATCCTAACGTCGCTCCAGCAATCGAAGAAACGTTGGCATGCCCTGAAACTGATCAATGTGATCCGGCGCGGTGTTGCCGGCGAAGCCAAGAATTTCAAAGCGCCCACGTGTCGCGTCGCTGAGCTGTTGCATACCGCCGGGTCCCCATCGCAACACCGGCAATCGCACGATACCAAGGGTCTGTGCGAGATAGTCCGTCGTTTCGGTCGTGCTCGCGAATGTTCCGGGAAATATCTCAGAGTGCGTGATTATAAAGCGCTTCTCTCCACGCATCGCGGCGCGACCGAAGCGCACAAAGGCGTCAAGATTGCGTGTGTCGAGCGTGCCACCTTTTTCGAGCAGCGTACCCTCGGGCACGTAGCTGGTGTGCAGACCATCGAGCAGCAGCACCGCGTTGACGTTCGCGAAATGCCTGGAATCACGCAGGATTGCACGAATTGCTCCGTGGCCCGCACTAAAGCCAGACAGTGTGATGCTTCGAAACGCGACGACGTTGCCGAGTGCCGCCGTGGTTTCGCGCTGAATGTTGGCGAGCAGTGAATCGAACGTCGCTGGCTCAGTGAACGTGCGGTCGTAGATGCCACTGCCCGAGCCGATGTTCACAACCGCTACGGCATAATCTGCACCGAGCTGTGCGACGGCATATTGGGGAATGAATGGCGTGCCGAAAAAATGCACGACCAGTTTGAGTTTGTGTGTGCTTTGACTTTTCGCGGTGATAAAGAGTTCGATCGGCTTACCAAGCGGACCAGCAAACGTGCGTGTGATGCCAGCGAGTTCTCGTGGTGTGATCCGCACGTGCGCACGTGTGTGTTCCACCATCGGTGACGGACTCTGCGGCACCGGCAACTGCGCACAACAGACGGCGGCTGGAAATAGCAGCGTCGCAATGAGTACGATGACTTGCGGAACAGCGCGCATGAGCGACTCTTGGGGGCGTGTATTCAGTGATATTCTCGGACAGCAACTTCAATTTGGCTCCTATGTCGACCACGCGATATATCCGTGCATTTGCGCTGGGGTTTCCGCTCTGCGGGGCGTTGCTGTTACCGGTTGTGATGCACGCACAGTTGAAGGCCGAGCTCGACCCACCGCGTTGGCGTGGTGCGCTTGCACTCACAATTGGTGGAGCGAGTGTAACCGACGAGGCGTCAACCTTTGGTGATATTGTTGGCATCACGGTGGATGCAGCGGGACGCGTGTTCATTGCCGATGGACAAGACCAGCAAATCCGTGTGTTCTCGTCCACGGGAGTCTTTGCGTCCAAAATTTGCCGAAAGGGTGCAGGCCCAATCGAGTTTAATGGGTTGGGTAACATCGCTTTCGCGCCAGACGGTCTGCTCTGGGTGCGTGATGAGCGCAACGGTCGATTCCAAGTACTCGACGTGCGTGCGACTCCGGTCAAACTTGTCCGCACCGTGCCTCTGCTGAATCACAGTGCAGGCAGTCGACAGCCCATTACGTTCGATGTCGCGGGTAATGTGATTGACGAGTGGAGTTTCTTCGACATTAAAGCAAAGCGCTTTCGTCCTAGTCGCATTCGTCTTTCGCTGGCGGGCGTCAGTTTGCAAACGGATACGTTACCCATTCCGATTGGCGCGGACGTCGGCGAATATAAAAGTGTCACCACACAAAAGTCGGTGACGGGCGCCGTGATCGGTACGTCGGAACAGCGCATCTTTCAACCGTACGGACCGCAATGGGTACGCGCCTTTGGTGCAGCGGGTGCGCGAGCCGACGCTGTGAGCTCGCGTTACGACGTGAGCGTATACGATGATCGCGGAACGTTGGTGCGACACCTCGTGCGTAAAATTCCCGACGTGCCGTTGTCCAGCGCAGAACGTGCAATAGGTGAGGAACGATTGAAAAGCGTCACGAACATCGCCGGCGCGTCGGCCGGCAGTTTACCGTTTGGCGTACCACGCGTTCATCCGCCGCTTGTCGGACTTGCGTATGCGACGGATGGCACGCTGTGGGTGGAACGCACGACGGCGGACGGGCAACCGCGCGAAGCCGACCTGTACGATACGTCTGGTCGACGTATAGCAACGGCCGAGTGGCCGCGTGAATTTGAAGCAACGCGCGGTCGGACGTTGTTTGTCGGCAATCGACAAACATGCTCGCTGGCTCTGGATAACGACCAGGTGCAGCGCGTGGTGTGTTTGCGGTTTAAATAGGCGCGTGCGCGCGTTTTTATCGCTTGCTTGACGGCGGTATTTTCCCCTGCATCCGCATGTAGGTCACGATGTTGCCATAATGTTCGCCGTCGTGCACCGCGTTGAGTGCCAACGCACTGACCTTCGAACTTTTTTCTCCGAACACGTCGATGGCCGAGTAGGAATCCGTGGCGCTGATCGCATACGCCTTCGCGCAATACGCATTGGACGCCTTTAATGCGGCGACCAACGCCGCCTTCGTTTTACTCGATTTTTCAATGGCATCCTCGGCCGGTTGCGCGTCGCCCAACACCGCGGCACACAGCATGTTCTGCGTGCCGGCCACGTGGCCAATCAGCTCGCCAAAGGTACGCACGCCAGCCACGGGACGATATCCATACTCTGCCTCGGTCAGTTCCTCCGCCGCCGCAGTAATGTTGGCCGTGGCGCCCTTCCACTGGGTGCGCAACGCGGCAATCGCAACGTCAGCGTCTTTTGTCGGCTGCGCGTACACCGCGGCGGAGGTGGACATGACAGCTAGAGCAAGCGCGACAACGTAGACAGCAACTGGTGTTTTCATTCGAAACTCTATGAGAAATGAGGAAAGAGGCGTGCGAGTTTCCCGTCACGCGGTCCACGAAATGCCCCTGGTGTGCGTATACTGTGGCAGAATGCACTCCACACGCAAGAATGCGCTCCGCGTCCGTATGGCCGGCGAGTCCGGCACTCGTATCCACCATGAAGGAGGCAGGATGTCGCGCATGAGACGTACAATGCGTCGGCTCGTTTGGTCCGCGTTGGTCAGCGCCGTTGCAACGGGCGTTGCGTCAACCGTATCAGCGCAGGCGGCGCAACGGCAGGACGAAGAGTATACAAAGCTGATCAAGAGCACGCTTACAGATCCGCGTATCACCACCAATTTGGTGGACCATCTTCCGTTTTCCGACAAAGTCCCGACGACGCTCAAGTTTCCAGGCATCAACCACATCGTGGGCATGCCGGGCTATTTGACGCATTCTGGCGACATCAATCGGTATCTCAAGGCTGTTGCCGACGCTGCGCCGACGCGCGCGAAATACTGGTCGATTGGCAAGTCGGAAGAAGGTCGCGATATGGTTGTGCTAGTCATCGCCGACGAAGAGACGATCAAGAATCTCGACACCTACAAAGGCTACCTCAACGAGCTGGCGGATCCACGCAAGACCCCTGAAGCCCGCGCCAAACAGCTCTTCGG